>JAVCCB010000084.1 GCA_030765685.1 Candidatus Tantalella remota
AAAACTCGGAAACGTTATTCCCGAACCTTAGCTCCTGCTCGGCTTTGAACTTGAGACGGTCGTTTATCTTAGCGTCAACTTTATCGGTGTTCCATATCTGAAAATCGCCGTACTGAAAAGCGAACGCGGGAGCGGCTGTGAACACAGAGAGCAGGATAAGCGCCGTTGATATTGATCTTTTCATAAAATTAAATGAGTTGGGTGAACGTGTGAATGAGTTGGGTGAACGTGTGGTTGTCGCTGTAGAAAACAACTGTGCCATGACATAATACTTTAAGAAACAATTTCTTCCGTTCCGGCAAGGTCTTCTTCGTAGCCCTGCCATCTCATCTCGCCCATGACGCCCTGCGCTATATTGGTGAGATGATCGCCTATCTTTTCCATATTATCGACGAGGTCTATAAAGATAACGCCTGACTGGATATTACAGGCGCCTTTGTTCAGACGGTTTACGTGTCCTCTCTTGAGGTCTTCCTGGAAACGGTTGATCCTGTCTTCCCTTTCCAGGACGCGTTCAGCTATGGATTTATCCGTCTTCCTCAAAGCCTCTTCCGTTTCTATCATCATGCTGTCGAGCTCGTTCCACATAAGACGCAGTTCGCTCATGGCGTCCTCTGATAGGGGAAGTTTTTTCTCCATTTTTCGTTCGGCGAGCTCTATTATATTTTCAGAATGGTCCCCTATTCTTTCTATATCATTAACACTGTGTATAAGAACAGGTAGTTCTTCCGATACCTCTTTGCTGAGGTCATGCTGAGAGAGGTCCACCAGATACTGAGTAATGGCTGTCTGGAGATTATCCACGGCCTGCTCCAGCTTCTGTGCCGTTTTTATGACCGTCAGGTCTCCCTCAAAAAAACATTTCATAGAGCTCGACACCGAACTGCATGCCAGTTCTATCATCCTCACTGCCTCTTTTCTTGCCTGTTCCATCGCGATGGGCGGCGTATCCAGAAGATGTTTCTCCAGATACTGCGGCCCCAGTTCCAAAACACCTTCCTTTTTAGGAACAAGAAAGACTACAACCTTTTCCAGTACGCCTATGAACGGCAAAAAGAGAGCTGCGTTCGATACTTTAAATATAGTATTCGCGACGGCGATATAGAACATTATATTCTTGGCCGTTATCTCTCCGGGGATAAGAAACTCGATCCCTTTCGTAAACCAGCCCGTATATACAAAAAACAGCATATACCCTACGCCGATGACATTGAACAGCGTATGGGCCATAGCCGCTCTTTTTGCTTCCAAATTTGTTCCGATCGCGGCGAGCTGGGCGGTTATAGTGGTACCTATATCGCCTCCGAGCATCAACGTGATGGCAGCGGGAAAGCTGATAAGGCCGTTAAAAGCCATTACCTGGACAATGGCTATCGTAGCGCTGGAACTCTGTATAAGCATGGTAACGATCATGCCTACAAGAACACCGAGTAGCGGGTTATCTCCGAATCTCAGAAAGATATCCTTCACCTGCTGGCTCTGGCTGAGGGGAGCAAAAGCGTCTTTCATAAACCCCAGCCCCATAAAAAGCATACCGAACCCCATCAGGACCTGTCCCCAGAATTTGAAGTTCTTCGTCTTTCCGAACATCTTCATCCCGAAACCGATACCTATGGCGGGCAAAGCGTATTGTGTTACCTTAAAGACCGACATGGAAGATACAAGCCACGCGGTGACGGTAGTACCTACGTTAGCTCCTATGATGACACTGATCGCCTGTGTAAGAACGATCAATCCGGCGTTAACGAAACCGACGACCATTACTGTCGTAGCACTTGAGGATTGTATGAGAGCGGTTACTCCGAATCCGACGAGAACACCTACCAGCGGGACCTTAGTTACCATATGGAGTATGGACTTGAGGCGGTCGCCCGCGATGTTCTTAAGCCCTTCCGTCATGGTCTGCATGCCGAAAAAGAAAAGTCCAAGCCCTCCGATGATATTATATACTAAGTCCATTGTTCCCTGAATTGTAACTCTAAAATATGATGTGTTTTATTAAATTTGACTTACTGTGTACCACTTATTATTTTGCAGGGTTAAAATAACATGAAGGAGCTCTTATGTCAAGAGGGGTAGCGGAAAATTTCATCTTGATGAAACATCAAACCAGGGTCGCATTTATAACCTGGTTAGGTTTAAAATGGTGAACTGTAAACTGTTAACTGTGAACTGGCCCTGCTTCTGTTTCCTATTTTCTGTTCACTGTTTACCGTTTACTGTTTACCGCCCTTCAAACTACGTACCTATACTGACACTGTCAAAGTACCCTTCCAGAGCGGTGATCGCTGCCAGGGCCGCCATATAACTCGTTTTCGGATTAGTCGGCGACGGTACGTTCTGCGTTCTGGTAGCCACGGTACCCGCGGCGCTTATGACCTCTATCTCATGTGTATTGCTCGTATAATCCGGCGATACCACTATGCGGACCTTAGTCTTATCGACCCCTATCCCCGCCAGCGAAAGAAGGACAGCGACATTGACGTTTTTCGGGAACCCCTTTATCGCCTCTCTCGCGCTGCCTTCGAATATAACGGTCTCGTCGTCTATGGAATCGACATCTATTCCTTTATCGGCAAGATAAGGCGCCCCTGTTAAGGATTTCGGAGCCTTGCGCGTCGTTATGGTCACACTTTCTATGCCTGATACCCGGGCGGCCTTGATAGCATCGATACCGGATATGGCTCCCGAAGGAAGCAGGACCTTTACTCCGGCTGAACGAGCCTCATCAAGCAGATCTTCATTATCCAGAAGACCGCCTATGCTCATAAGCATAACGCTAGTGTTTTTTGATATCGCGCTCTTCAGGACCTCCGGAGCTACCACGGGAGAAACGGCCTCTATCACCAGGTCTGACTTCTCTATTGTCTCGCCGATATCGGAACAAGCCTCAGCGTTAGCCGTCTTAGCGGCAAGGTCTTTCACTTTTTCGCCGTCCACATCACAAAGGATCATTTTTTCTATTTTATCGGACATTTTTTCCGAAACATGCGCCGCCAGAGCTGACCCTATCGCGCCGCAACCGATTATGCCTACTGCGCTCATCGTGTTCTCCTTGTTCGTAGTATTAGAAATAACTTATTAACCAAAGCAGGGTATCAGGTAATCAGGTTATCGGGAACTAGGGTATCAGGATAATAGGTTATCAGGGACGAAACAAGCTGTACCTTTCCTCTAAGTTTTTGTCCCTGATCCCCCAATCTCCTGATAGCCCGATATCCCCCTCTGCGCACTGATCAGCTAGTCACATCAAGCATACGCTGAAGGGCTTTGCGCGCTTTCACCGCGATCTCTTCAGGCACTTCGATCTTATATACCATTTTCTCAAGAGATCTTGCCACCCACCCCAGAGTCGTGAGTTTCATGTTCGCGCAAACGAACTGATCTGTCGGCACATAGAACTCTTTTTCAGGGTTGTCGCTTTTCAGCCTGTATATTATTCCCATCTCCGTGCCAACTATAAACTCTTTGCAGGGTGCTTCGGCGACATACTTTATCATACCGGCAGTGCTTCCAATATAATCCGCCATGTCCAGGATCTCCTTACGACATTCCGGATGCACTATAAATTCGGCGTTCGGGCAAAGTTCTTTTGTCTTTAGGACTTCTTCCCTGGTAAGACGCATGTGGACGACACAGTACCCGTCCCACAATATCAGTTCCTTATCCGTCGCGTGTTCCCTCACATAGCGACCCAGGTTCTTATCCGGAACAAAGATCACTTTCTCCTCTTTCAGGGATTTAACGACCTGTATGGCGTTTGAAGAAGTGCAGCAAATATCGCTTTCTGCTTTTACGGCGGCCGTGGAATTAACGTAGCAAACAACAGCGGCTTCGGGATACTCTTCTTTCTTTTTCCGCAGTTTCTCCACCGTCGCCATGTCCGCCAGAGGACAACCGGCTTCCTCTACCGGCAGGAGAACCGTCTTATCGGGGCTGAGCATAGCAGCACTTTCGGCCATGAACTTCACCCCGCAAAAAACTACGACCTTTTCCTTAGCTTTCATAACCTTACACGCAAGCGCGTAAGAATCACCGGTGATGTCGGCCAGCTCCTGTATCTCGTCACGCTGATAGTTATGGGCGACTATGATAGCGTCCTTCTGTTTTTTTAGATCCAGGATCTTACGAGTCAGATGTTCTTTGTATTTGGCGTCAAATTCAGGATTTTTCATCTTCTCTTCCTTTGTTGATGATTATGTTGTCAATAAGTCTCGTCCCGCCCACAAAAGCGGCGACAGCTAACAGTATATTATCCTGTACTTCGTTGACAGGCCAGAGCGTGTCCGCGTCGACACACTCTATATAATCTATGCTTACATCTTTTTCTTCAGAAAGAACTGACAACATCTCTTTCTTTATATTTTCCACGGAATGTTCTCCGCCGACGACAAGGCTCTTCGCCATTTCCAGCGCGCGGCTCAAGCCGAGCGCCTGTTGCCTTTCTTCCGGAGTAAGGTACGAATTCCTGGAACTCATCGCGAGACCGTCACTCTCCCGGACTATCGGCATGACCCTTATCTCCACCGGAGAATCAAGATCCTTTACCATACGTCTTATGACAACCAACTGCTGGGCGTCTTTCTGCCCGAAATAAGCCTTCTCCGGATGAACTATATTAAAAAGTTTCGCGATTACCGTGACGACCCCGTCAAAATGTCCAGAGCGCGTTCTGCCGCAAAGAGTCCCGGCCAAGTCCTTATCCGCTTTGATCTCTATGGTTTCACCCTCGGGGTACATATCTTCCGCCGAAGGAATAAAAAGAACGTCCGCGCCTCTGCCCGAGGCAAGACTCTCATCTCTCTCTCTATCACTCGGATATTTATCGAGATCCTCGCCTTCTCCAAACTGCGTGGGATTCACAAAAACGCTCACCACGACAGTATCACATTCACTTTTTGCCGCTTCTATAAGGCTCAGGTGTCCTTCATGAAGATAACCCATGGTCGGAACAAACCCTACAGTCCTGCCGGAAAGTCTCTCCCCGCGGCAAAATTCGCACATATCACTTATGCCCGCTATTATTTTCATATCTTTAGTACATTCCATTTTCAATTCCCAACACTGTGTAGCAGGATATCAGGTCATCAGGATATTAGGAACTAGGTCATCAGGGCATTGAGATATCAGGAACAAAATCTGTCCGGTTACTTTTACCTGATCCCCTGATCCCCTGATCCCCCGATATCCTTCGTCGATCCTGAAGCCTCAGAGCTAAGCTCCTTCACGGTCTTTCCCAATTCCGGATGCACAGCATCGGGAGCTATTTCTGACAGACCCCTAAGAACAAAATCTCTTTCGTGCATACGCGGATGAGGAATGGTCAGACGTTCTTCTTTTATCACTCTGTCGTCAAAGAGCAAAATATCCAGATCCATTATCCGCGGGAAATCCTTTTTCGCGGGAACTCTCCCCATGGTCTTCTCTATATCCTTGACGATATCGAGAAGCCTGTACGGAGTGGTCTCCGTCTCTATTTTTAGGACACCGTTGAGATACTCTCCCTGCGGAGGCCCTCCGACGGGACTGGTCATATAGAACTCGGACCTTCCTTCGACGGATATACCTTCACTCTCATCCAGCCTGCGAACAGCTTCGGTGACATTCGCCTTAAGATCGCCCGTATTAGAACCCACTCCTATATAAACAGTGCTCATATCAGCTGAAAAATGCTTTCTTTATCCGTTCGACCGCTTCTTTAAGTTTATCCTCATCGACCGTAAGAGTCATCCTTACATAGCCTTCACCGCTCGCACCAAACCCGTTACCCGGAGTCACTATGATGTCGGCTTTTTCGAGCAGGGCTTTTGCCATAGATGTCGAATCATACCCATCAAGTACGGAAGCCCATACATAGAACGTCGCCTTAAGTTCCGGAACATCCCACCCTATCTCGCGCAGACCGCTGATAAACACTTCTTTACGGGCCGCGTAAGTGCTGTTTATTCCGGCGGTCAGTTCGTCCGCGTTACGCAGAGCCTCTATCGCCGCTATCTGCACAGCCGTGAATATCCCGGAATCGATATTGGATTTCACCTTGGCAAGTCCCGCTAAAAGATCCGCGTTACCTACCGCCATACCCGCTCTCCATCCGGTCATGTTAAAGGTCTTTGAAAGCGAATGGAACTCTATGCCTACATCCATCGCCCCTGAAACCTCCAGAAAACTCGGGGGAAGAAAACCGTCGTATCTTATCTCAGTATACGCGGCGTCGGAACATACGATAATATTATGTTTTTTTGCGAAGTCTACTACCCTCTTATAAAAATCCTTGTCGCATACAGCGCCCGTCGGATTGTTGGGATAGTTTATGTGCATCAGTTTGCTTTTCTTCGCCGTCTCATCGGATATAGCGTCAAGGTCCGGCAAAAAACCGTTCTCTTTAAGAAGCGGCATAAAATTTACTTTAGCCCCGGCAAAAACCGCGCCGGAATTATACGGCGGGTAACCCGGCGACGGAATAAGCACCTCGTCACCCGGATTGATAAAAGCCAGCGGAACATGCGCTATGCCTTCCTTTGATCCCAAAAGAGGCAGTATCTCATTTGCCGGATCGAGGTCGATATTGAACCGGCCCTTGTACCACTTAGCCATCTCATCCCTGAAGGCCTGTATGCCCTGGTTAAAAGGATACTGATGCGTCGAAGGATCCTTCACGGCCTCCTGCATCTTCTTTATTATGATCTCCGGCGTAGGTTTGTCGGGATCCCCTACTCCCAGGTCTATTATCGGGCGGCCTTCTTCTATGGCCTTTTTCTTAGCCTTGTCTATTTCCTCAAAAAGATATGGTGGTAATCGTTTAAGTCTGTCCGCGTAGTCAAAATCCATGTGGTACTCGTCTCCTCTCGATAGTAGCGTATGATAATTTAATAGCCAAAAGTTAACAATAAAAGTAAAAAGTAAAAAGGATAAAGGATAGGTTTCTTGTTGGATATACAGCCCCTTCCAATATTTTTTCGCTACGCCTTCGGCTTACGGATCCTGCGTCGCGGAGTTTACCCTGAACCGAACTTGTTCTGGTTTAGGGCTCCCGGTTCCCACTTTTATTTTTCCCTATTCCCTATTCCCTATTCCCTATTCCCAGTTCACAGTTTCCTGTTCACTGTTTAACAATTCGCTCGATATTGGTCCTGAGTATCGTGTACCGAATATCGGGTTTTTCGGTACCCAGGACTCGCCTGTCCGCCATAGCTTCAGCGAAGGAGGGATACCCGGTACCAACACTGTATCCCTTATAAGCCAAGTACATCGGCCATACTGTAAAGTCCGGGTTTCTGTTTCGCCGCGAATTTCGCCGCTTTTATCGCCCCGGCAGCAAAAACATCCCGGGTCTTGGCGTCGTGGCGTATCTCTATATTCTCAAACTCTCCGTCGAACACTATACCGTGGTTACCTATGACCTCCCCTTCTCGAAAAGCCTCGATGGTAGGTTCACTGCCGCAGCTGTCCTTTATGACCTTGCCTATCATTTTGGCGGTCCCGCTGGGTGAGTCTTTTTTGTGTACGTGATGCGTCTCATCGACCTTTATCGTAAAATCACTGCCGAGAGTTCGCGCCGCTTCGGCGACCATCTTGAACACCAGGTTTACTCCCGGCGCCATGTTCGGAGAGAAAACAACAGGTATTTTTTCAGAAGCTTCGGCAATCACTTTTTCGCCTTCGGCGTCGATCCCTGTGGTGCCTATCACCATAGGAGTTTCGCTAGCAACACATGCTTTAAGATGCTCAAGCGTGGGTTCCGGCAAAGTGAAATCGATAATGCATTCCGAATCCGCGCAAGCCTTATCGGCATCCGAAGATACCGCCACTCCCACGGCTTTCGAACCGGCTATAGTCCCTATATCCCCGCCCACATCCGGATTGTCGGGATGTTCAAACGCGGCGGATATTTCTACATCGGCATCCTGAAATGCCAGGTCCGCTATTCTTTTTCCCATCTTCCCGCAGGCACCCGCGATCCCTATCTTTATCATACTTGTCCTCCAATGTATTCTTTGTTCAAGGAAAAAGGATAGGTTTCTTGTTGAATATACAACCCCTTCCGATATTTTTTCCCTTTTACTTTTTACTTAAATAAGCTCATACTTCTCAAGTACGACCTTGAGTTTTTCCTTCGCCTCCGGCATCATCTCACAAAGCGGAAGACGCCATCCCTCTTTTATCATCCCCATCATAGCCAGCGTCGTCTTTACCGGCCCGGGGTTGGTCTCAATAAACATGGCGTTACAAAGCTCCCTTATCTGATAATGCATCTCTCTCGCCTTCTCCTCGTTCCCGTCCAAATATGCCTGCGTCAGTTCATGTACCTCTTTCGGGATGATGTTAGCCACAACGCTTACTACACCCTGCGCGCCGACCGACATAAAAGGCAATATCATGGAATCGTCTCCGCTCATGACCTCGATATCGCAGAGCGCGATTATGTCCGCGACCTGCTGAACGCTGCCGGCCGCTTCCTTTATCGAGATGATATTCTCTATTTCCGAAAGCCGGGCCACCGTCGTCGGAAGAAGGGATATACCCGTACGCGACGGTACGTTGTAAAGCATTATAGGTATGTCCACGTTCTTCGCTATTTCCGAATAATGGCGATACTGCCCTTCGGGAGTCGGTTTATTGTAATAAGGCGTGATGATAAGCGCCCCGTCGCAGCCCGCTTTTTTAGCGTGCGCCGTCAGCTCTATAGATTCGCGGGTGTTATTAGAGCCCGTACCCGCGACGACAGGCACTCTGCCTCCGACTATCTCCACTGTGATCTCCATCATGCGTTTCTGTTCTTCAAACGTCATGGTAGCGGCTTCCCCGGTACATCCGCACGGGACCAGCCCGTCCGTACCGTTCTTTATCTGAAACTCTATGAGTTCCCTGAAAGCCTTTTCATCGATCTTTCCGCCGTCCAGCGGCGTTACAAGCGCTACGTATGAACCTTTGAACATGATCGCTCCTTTGGTTAAAATTGCTCACTATTAGTGCCAATTAAGGTTTAGGTTGAGATTAAGGTTTAGTTGCAGGCCTGTTGCTCAACCTCATCCTTAACCTTAACCTTCTTTGCTCCTACTTCGCTACTATATTCTTCCATCACAAACTATATGTGCTTCGCCCTCAAGATACACATCCTTCACCTTTTCCCCATGAAGTTCATAATAAACTGTCGAGGTCTCGCCGCTGCGGGTCTTCATCGACACAGGACTTTTAACTTTCCCCAGCATACCCAGCACTATGGCAGTAGCCACTATGCCTGTACCGCAGGCAAGAGTCTCATCCTCAACACCACGTTCGTATGTCCTGAGCACCGCGAAATCGCCTTCGATATCACCTACAAAATCAGCGTTTGTGCCGTCCGGGGCGAATACCGAATGTTCCCTTATTTGTCTTCCCATCTCGTTTACCTGGTAGCCTTCGATGTCATCCACAACGTGGATGACATGGGGCACGCCGGTATTAATATGATGTACTGACATCATAGTAGAACCCACACCCGGGTTTATATCCATCTTAATATCCTTCGGAGAGCTCATTTTCAGCTTTACGGTATTACCTTTCACTTCAGCGAACAGCATTCCCGCGCCGGTCTCGATAGAAAGCTCTTCGCCCCATCCTGTGACAGACTCGTATAACACGCTGCAGCGGGCGCCGTTACCACACATATCCACTTCCGAACCATCCGGGTTCAGTATGCGCATCCGGAAGTCGGCATCCTGCGAATCTTCGAGAACAAGAAGTCCGTCAGCGCCTACTGAAAGCTTTCTCCTGCAGATATCGCGGGCAATCTCCGAATAGTCCAGGTCGCGGGCGTCCAGTTCCCCATTTTTGTTGTCCAGTATAACAAAATCATTCCCGCTGGCCACGGCTTTTGTAAAATTCAGTTCGTACTTCCTGCTCATCTCACTCCCTTTACCGTTATTATCACTTCAATTCTTTAAGTATCTTCTCTCCGCGCACGAGATCCTTGTACGTCTCGGCCGGCTTGACTACCTTGACCTCGCCGTTTATCACGAGAAGTTCCGCGGGACGGGGACGCGAGTTGTAATTTGACGACATCACGTAACCGTAGGCACCCGCGCTCATCACGGCGAGATATTCTCCCGACATAAGTTCCTGCATATCCCTGTCTAGGGCCAGGTAATCTCCGCTTTCGCATATTGGCCCGACGACATCGTACTTCTGAGTTTCCGTCTTCCTCTCGACGAGAGGACGCACTTCATGATAAGCCTCATAAAGGCTGGGCCTGAGAAGATCGTTCATTCCAGCATCAACGATAGCGAACTTCTTTCCGGTGGCTCCGGTCTTCACGTAGATGACCTTACACACCAAAATGCCGCTGTTGCCTGTCACAAAACGCCCCGGCTCCATTATCAGTTTCAAAGACCGCCCTTTCAGGAGCGGGATTATCTCCGCGGCGAAATCCTTCGCAGTCTTGGCTTTCTCATCGGTATACTCGATACCGAACCCGCCGCCCAGATTAAGCCATTCGATATTTATGCTGCTTTTATCCACAAAATCGAGCACCTTCGTCAGGGAACTGACAAAAGGAGCGGGATCCGTTATCTGAGAACCTATGTGAACATGCAGCCCTTTCAGATTAACGTTGGAATATTTATTCGCGTTATCGAATATCTCTTCGACGGTCTCAAAACCTATGCCGAACTTCTTTTCCTTGGTGCCTGTCGTTATATAGTCGTGCGTATCGGCTTTGACGTCGGGATTAACGCGTATAGCCACGTTTACCTTTTTTCTCAAACGCCTGGCGACCGTATCTATCATGATAAGTTCCGGGACCGACTCGACATTGAAAAATAGTATCTTTTTGCGTATGGCAGTCTCTATCTCATCCTCTGTCTTTCCCACGCTGGCATACACTATTTTTTCGGGAGGACAGCCGATCTTAAGGGCTTTATACAGTTCTCCGCCGGATACTATATCGAGCCCCGCGCCTTCGGTGACAAGAGCCCTGCATATATTCAGGTTCGAATTGGATTTCATCGAAAAACATATGATCGGGTCCAGCTCATTGAAAGCTTCTTTTATCTTTCTGTAATGATCGACCACCGTCTTATAGCTGTACAGATAGAACGGTGTCGGAAACTCCTTTACCACATCGGTTATCGGTATGTCCTCGCAATGAAGTACGCCTTTTTTGTAATTGAATTCGTGCATATGTTTCTCCTGTTGATTGTTTATAAATCATAGTGGATTTCAGATTACAGATTGTAGATTTCAGCTATCTGAAATCTGACATCTGTCATCCAAACCTGTGCCTAGTATCCGCTATTTTAGTTTCTTCTTCCACCTAGCTATTTCTTTCCCTACCAGAGCGGGATTGGTGCTTCCTTCTGTTTTCTTGTTCTTCACCGACGTCTCCGCGTTGAGAAGTCCGTAAACGTCATCCTCTAACGCGTCGGAAAAGTTTTTGAGCTCCGCGATCGAAAGATCCGAGATGTTGATCCCCTTTTCGTCGCACTCTTTTACTATGCTTCCGACCACGTTGTGAGCTTCCTTGAACGCGACACCCTTGCGCACAAGGTATTCCGCCAGGTCGGTCGCGTAGATAAACTCGTCATCAAGCGCTTTCATGGCGGAGTCCGTCTTTGTCTCTATCGTCCCCACAAGTTCCGCCATTATGGCCAGCTCATCCGACACAAGTTCCATCGATTCGAACAAAGGCTTCTTGTCCTCCTGAAGATCCCGGTTGTACGAATGCGGCAGGCCCTTAAGCAGGACAAAGACCGAATTAAGCGCGCTTATCACATACGCTGATTTTCCCCGTATAAGCTCGAGAACATCGGGATTCTTTTTCTGCGGCATAAGGGAACTCCCCGTGCAAAACTCGGCCCCTATATCTATGAACCCGAATTCAGGAGTACTATAGAGAATAAAGTCCTCGCATATCCTGGAGAGATGAACCGCGATAAAGCACAGCCCCGAAATGACCTCAGCGATAAAATCCCTGTCGCTGACAGCGTCTATGCTGTTAGCGGAGATCTTGCTGAAATTTAGCTTTTCGGCGACAAAATTGCGGTCCAGTTCCAGTGCGGAACCGGCCAAAGCTCCCGACCCCATAACTGATACGTCCAGACGTCCGAGAGCGTCTTCCATACGTTCGGAATCCCGCTGCAGCATCTCTACGTATGCCAGAAGAAGATGCGAGAAAAGTACCGGCTGCGCCCGATTAAGATGCGTGTACCCGGGAATAAGCACGCTAGAGTTCTCTTCGGCCAGATCCACTATTGCTTTCTGCAAAACAGCGATCAGGTCGATAACTCCCTCTGTGTTTTCCCTGCAATAAAGACGCACATCGTTCACTACCTGCTCGTTGCGCGAACGGCCGGTATGCAGCTTCTTTGAAGCTTCCGGAGCCACCTCTTCCACATAAGTCTGTATTACCGAATGTATGTCTTCGGCGTCGGCTAACTGTAAAGTGCCGTCCTCTATTTTTTCGAGCACTTCGCCGAGAGCGGACAAAAGCGTTTCTTTCTCCTTCTGAGAGAGGATACCGCATTTTGCCAGCATCTCTACGTGAGCCTGACTACTTAGACAATCATATTTCGAGAGTTTGCTGTCGACATCAAGACTTGACGTGAACTTCATAACGTTCGCGTCCAGCGCTTTTCCCTCGAACCTTCCACCCCATAATTTGCCCATATCGTTCTCCTTATTCAGTGCTGGGTATCGGGTACCGAGTACCGGGTTAACTCGATACCCGATACTCAATACTCGGTACTATAAATTATTCTTTATACGGCATCGCCCAAAGGTCTATAAAACCCTTGGCAAGCGACTGGTCGAACACGTCACCTTCGCCGTAAGTAGCAAGTTCCATTTTATACCGGGAGTTAGAACTCTTCCTGCCGCATACGGTCACATTACCTTTATACAACTTCAGCTTCACTTCTCCCGAAACCCGGACTTGAGTCTCATCCACAAAAGCGTCTATGGCGCTCTTTACCGGAGTAAACCACAACCCGTTATAGACGATCTCCGCGTACCGATCCGCGAACGACTGTTTATACCTTCTGGTCTCCCTGTCCAGTACGAGCTCCTCTAGAGCTCCGTGCGCGGCATACAGCACCGTCGACGCGGGAGCCTCGTATATTTCCCTGGATTTTATACCTACAAGCCTGTCCTCGACCATATCTACCCTTCCGACACCGTGGACGCCAGCCATTTTATTCAGTTTTCCTACAAGTTCTACCGGAGTGTACTTGCGTCCGTTTATAGATACCGGTATGCCTTTTTTGAACCCTACAGTCACGTACTGGGCTTTCGCTGGCGCCTTCTCCGGAGGAACCACGCTGATAAACGTGTCACTCGGCGGCTCTACCCACGGATCCTCCAGCTTACCGCTCTCTATGCTTATTCCCCAGAGATTCAGGTCTATGCTGTACGACTTTTTCTTTGTCTGCTCTATCGGCACCTTGTGCTTTTTGGCGTAATCTATCTCTGATTCACGCGTGGTAAGTTCCCACTCACGGACCGGAGCCATCACCTTGAGGCTCGGCCCCATAAGATGAAAGGTCACTTCAAACCGCACCTGGTCGTTACCCTTGCCGGTACATCCGTGAGCGACCGCTACCGCGCCCTCTTTCTTGGCTACAGATACTATGGATTCCGCGATTATAGGCCTGGAAAGCGCCGTTGCCAGGTTATATTTACCCTGATACAAAGATCCCGCCTTAAGTGCGCGAAAAGCGTAATCGGTGATGAACTTTTTCTTCAGGTCCCCGACTATACACTTTGTGGCGCCAATCTTGAGCGCCCGCTTACGCGCGCGTTCAGTGTCATCTCCCTGCCCCACATCGCCCATGTAACAAACGACTTCGTAACCGCGTTCCATAAGCCACCTTATTATCACAGAAGTGTCTAATCCGCCGGAATACGCGAGTACTATCTTCTTTTTCTTATTCTTCGCCATCTGTGGTCTCCTTGTTAGTATCAGGTTGAGATTAAGATTGAGGTTAAGAAAACACCAACCTCTCTTAATCTTAACCTAAACCTTAATCTTGATCAGCGAGCAGGCGCAGCAGGATCGCCTTCTGCACATGCATCCTATTCTCCGCCTGGTCGTACACTATAGAATTCTTACCGTCAATAACATCTGTTATCTCCTCGCCCCTGTGGGCGGGGAGGCAATGCATTATAAGCGCCCCGTCAGGAGCGGACTTCATAAGCTGTTCGTTCACCTGGAACCCTGAAAAATCCCTCAGTCTTTTTTCTTTTTCCTCTTCCTGTCCCATACTGGTCCATACATCCGTATACACCACGTCGCTTCCGGAGACAGCATCGTGCGGGTCCCTGAATATCTCCACGCGTGATTTGCTCTCCTTCGCGAGCGCCTCAGCTTTTTCCAGTATGCTTTTATCCGGATCATACCCTTCCGGGATAGCGGCTTTAATATCAAGGCCGGTCTTCGCGCATACCATAAGAAGTGAGTTAAAAACGTTATTGCCGTCTCCCACGTAAGAGAGCGTGACATTTTTCAGCGTCTTTTTCTTCTCAAGTATCGTGAACAGGTCACTCAATGCCTGGCACGGGTGAGCCAGGTCCGAAAGGCCGTTTATCACTGGCACGTCGGAATACCTCGCGAGTTCTTCGACGTCCGTATGAGAAAAGACCCTCGCTACCATACCGTCAACGTACCGGGAAAGAACGCACCCCACGTCTTTTGCCGTTTCGCGTTTCCCCATGGCTATTTCCCTGGGGCTGAGATACAGCACGTAACCGCCGAGCTGGACCATCGCCACCTCGAAAGAGATCCTCGTCCTGTTCGAAGGTTTCTGAAAAAGAAGCGCCAGGGTCTTATCCTTGAACATCCTCTTTTTTGATAATGGAGCTTTCTTCAGTTTTCCCGCCAGCTTCATAAGGCTGAGGATCTCACGCCTGCTCATGTCTTCTATCGTTATAAGGTCTTTTTTCATATAGTCTCCATCACTTTCGAAAGTGTTTTCATCGCCATATCAATATGTTCTGTGTTGATCGTAATAGGCGGCATTATCCTTAAAATGTTACCCTGCGTGCAATTTATCAGGAGCCCTTCATCCATACACTTGTTCGCGATGACCGACGCGTCTTCCATATCCAATTCCACACCTATCATGAGCCCCTTACCTTTTACTGTCTTGATGAGGGGGAACTTCTTTTTTAGATCGTTCAAAGCCGACACCAAATACGCTCCCATCTCCACGACGTTTCGCAGGAGATCTTCTTCTTCTACGGCGTCGAACACGCCCAGCGCCGCGGCACACACTATGGGACTTCCTCCGAATGTGGTCGCGTGAGACCCCGCGGGAAGAACATCCTTGTGCTTTTCGTTCACGAGTAGCGCGCCTATGGGAAGCCCTCCGCCAAGCGACTTGGCCATCGTAATAGCGTCAGGTTCTATATCGAACAACCTGTAAGCGAACATCTCTCCGGTGCGGCCCATACATGTCTGGACTTCGTCCAGTATCAGCAGTATGTCCTTCTCGCGGCATATTTTGCTCAATTCCTGCATGTATCCCTTATCCGCTACGTTTATGCCGCCTTCCCCCTGTATAGGCTCAAGTATTACTGCCGCGGTCTTATCCGTCACGGCGGCGACAAAAGCGTCGATATCGTTAAACGGTACATGCTTGAATCCTTCCGGCAAAGGAGCAAACCCTTCCTTGACCTTATCCTGACCCGTAGCCGTAAGCGTAGCCAGCGTGCGGCCGTGAAAAGATTTTTCCATAGTTATGATCTCATACCTGTCCGGATAACCGTGCCGGCGGGCCAGCTTGATAGCTCCCTCGTTGGATTCCGCGCCACTGTTGGAAAAGAACACCTTGCCCGGAAAAGAATACTCTATTATCTTCTTCGCCAGCTGAGGCTGAAGTTCGTTATAAAAATTGTTGGATACGTGCAGTATCTTTCCGAGCTGGTCGGACAGACGGGCAACGACTTTTGGATGCCTGTGTCCCACGCCGCTCACGGCCCATCCCGGGAAAAAATCCAGATATTTCTTTCCTTCTGAATCCTCTACCCACACTCCATCGCCCTGTACCAGGCAGAGGTCCTGCCGGGTGTAAGTGGACAGCACATAATCTTCATACATCTTTTTTATTTCATTCAGTTTCATCTTCAGTCTCTCCTCCGCTAATAATTTCCGTTCCAATACCCGTATCGGTGAATATTTCCAAAAGCAGCGCGTGAGAAAGGTGCGCATCGACTATGTGAGACTTCCTTACGCCTCCGCGAAGAGCGTGCAGGCAGGCGGTTGCCTTGGGTACCATTCCCCCTTCGATAACATCCGTATCTATAAGGTGATTAGCCGTCTCAAGCGTAAGCGAGTGGAACAGCGACGCGGGATCGTCCTTATCCTTCATCACTCCCCTTACGTTCGTCAGCACGACAAACTTTTCGGCATCAAGCGCTATCGCTATATTCGACGCGGCTTCGTCCGCGTTGATGTTATACAACTTATTATCCGCCCCTTTGCCCACGGGGCAGATCACCGGGATGATATTCGTATCCAGCAGCCTGTGTAGCACTGTTGTATCTATCGTCACTACGCTGCCGACAAACCCCAGGTCCGGGCCTTCCCTTTTCACTGCCTGGATAATATTGTTCTCCTTGCCGCTCAGCCCGAAAGCCTCGCCGCCAAACTCGTTTATCTCTTCCACTAAGGCCTTGTTGACTTCCATAAGAACGGAATCCACAACGCCCATCGACTTCTCGCAAGTCACCCTGAGTCCGTCAATGAACTTTGTCTCTATCTCGGCCTCTTTAAGCTTATCATTTATATTGGGTCCGCCTCCGTGCACAAGAACGGGTTTCATCCCGGCGTAGCGCATGAACACGATATCCTGCAACACCATGTCCCGGGTGTTCTCATCGTGCAGGGCGCTCCCGCCGAACTTTATGACGACCACCTTGTTAAAGAACTTCTTGATATAAGGCAATGCCTCTATCAGTACTTTACTTTTTTTGATCGCTTCTTCCATCAGGCCTCCGGTTAACGCAAGTTAAGTAAAAAGGATAAAGGATAAACCTAAGGTTTCTTGCGGGATACACAGATCCTTCCGCTATTTTTTCGCCGCGCCTGCAGCTTGCGGATCCTGCGTCGCGAAGTTTACCCTGAACCGAACTTGTTCTGGTTTAAGGCTCCTTGTTTTCCCTTTTCCTTTTTCCTTTCTATGTTGTGTAATACGAATTCAACATTATGTATTTCTTCGATATATCACAGGAGAACTTCTTCGCTTCCTTTTTGCCCAGATGAAGGTTCACTTTAATGTTCACCTTATCTTTCTTAAAGACCGCGCTCTTCCTGCGGTTCACATGCGCCATGAACTTCCCTCCTTTGAAAAAAGTCACGCCGTCCAATATTATCTCTATTTTATCGGGATCTATGTTCGCTCCGCTTGAACCCGCCGATGACGCTATCCTTCCCCAGTTGGGATCTCCCCCGAGAACGGCGCATTTCACCAGAAGTGAACCCGCTATAGCTCCGGCTACCTTTGAGGCGTATGACACCGTCTTAGCGCCCTTCACGTGTACCTCTATGAACTTGCTGGCCCCTTCACCGTCCATCACTATCATCTTCGCGAGATCCGCCGAGACCGCGTTA
>JAVCCB010000049.1 GCA_030765685.1 Candidatus Tantalella remota
CCTTTGCCAAGGCTTCCGCCTTTGCCAAGGCTTCCGCCTTTGCCAAGGCTTCCGCCTTCGCCAAGGCTACGGCGGACAAGTCGGCGGACAAGTCGGCGGACAAGTCGGCGGACAAGTCGGCGGACAGGCCGCGGGGATGACAATACTTATACAGAGACGTATGCGAGCCCCATAAAGCCAACACCGGGAGTTCAAGCATACAACAGGGCCGAAGGGCCTACATAGGGGTTATTTCCCTGCTGGTAATTACATGTACATCATAAACACCTGTTTATGATGTAACCCATTATGCCATATGTCATTATAGGGGTATAGGCGGAAAAGCTATTAGGCTGCGGTTTTAATGTTCTTCTTGATGATCTCGTTCAGTTTAACGATCTCGTTAACATCCAGTTTACTTACTGGCAATAAGAATATTACGCTGCGAGCTAGTTCATTGATATCGGTTGTTTCTACTACAAGAGTTTCTCCGGTAAGGAATTCATAGATGTCGATCAATGTCGCCATATTACCGGTTTTAAGGGCTCGTAATGCCAGTATAATGCTTTCAACCTGTACAATGTCACCTTCTCCACTCTTATTGAATGCAAGGGCGGGCAGGCCTAAGTCTTTTTGTATCATCGATACAAGCTCTGTGTTGGGACAGGCAACATCAAATTGAACGGCGTATCCCTTCTCCTGATAGCGGGCTTTTTCCCGGGCCTTTAGCTGTTCTAATTTTGACAGGAATTCTTCAGGGGTAGCTGTATCTCTGACGGATAAACAAACCACTTTTTCACTATATTCTTCTCCCCTCATATCTTGCTCAAGTGTTTTCATCATACCTCTCTGAGTTTCGGGTATAATTGAATTGGCGACTACGTGTAAAAGGACAGTTTTGTCCGTTTTTAGTGCCATCCCAGCGGGCTGAGAAGCGGTGTCCCTATTTTGGAGCTCATATTTTTCATCCTCGATATACTCAAAGCCCAGCTCTTGTTTGGTCGCAGGCCTGCTCATTGCATATATAAGAGGTAAAGGCGTCCCCTTTTTAATAATTACCAAGCCGTCTTTTTTGTAAGGAACAACCTGGTCCTGATATTTACCTAATCCTTCAGGAAAAGCATCAAGAACATGGTCAGGAGTCTCTACCCAATAATGCACAACCTGATTACCATTTTCATCTAGGAAAGGTGCCCTGGAATTATGAGAAGCAGATACAACTGCGTCTATCCCTTGCTTCTTCAGAGCTTTTTTCAAGGCAATAGAAACCCCCGAACATAAATTTCCCGCGGCTGAAATTTGAACCAACTTCATGATCTCGCTCAGGCTAGCCTTTTCAGAAATAATCGGCATATGTTCGGGTTTCATGTTTTCTTCGTGGATTCTCTTGGCTTCATTTTCGACCGATGTGCTCGGAGTTGTGAAGGATTTCTCGGTCCTACGATAAATGCCGTATCCAATCTGTTCAATATATCCATCCTTAATTAGCTGCTGATACAACTCTTGATTAAGATTATGCGAGCCATCGAATATATTTCCACCGGGTCGGACAACACGTAACGCTTGTTCCAGAATCCTCTGAACCATAAGATCCATTTCTTTTACAGGAATGCTCCCCTCGGGATCGTCGTATGTTGTCGGTTCAATTCCCGACATGAACCACAGGTCATAGCTATTGTCGGGAAAGCGTGCGGGGTCAAGCCTGGATGCATCGAGTCTAATAAGTCGCAAAGAGTTTGATTGTGCCAAATCCAAAGATCCGAGAATATCCTCCAGCGGTTTGAAATATAAATTACCGACTGTCAAATCGCGGCCTGGTAGTATTCTTATCAGCCCTTCAACTTCTTCTTGGGTGCCCCCAACCACAATTATATCCCTGATGCCTTCGCCTTCAATGTGGCCATCTAGAACGGATTGTTCCAACAACTCTATGCTAGCCTCATGACACCCTTTTAGTTGCAATGACGTCATGAACGGCTCCTTTCCTAAATAATCTTCTATTTTAAGATCTTTTCCGGGAGCGACGAAATTGCTAAACCACACCCCCTCTAGCCCAGGAGAAAAGAAATATCTTTTATCCTCAGCAGTCTTGATACCCAGTTCTTTCAATTCATCGTCTGTTAATTTTTCGTGATCTTCAAAGAACCGTGCTTCTATAGTTTTGTTCTTTTCTTCGAAATGAAACACTGCGTATTTGTAGATCTTTCCGGTGCTAAATTTCCTGGTCCCTATCTCTTTTTTTATCTTTACATTTCCGCTTTTGAATAATTGATTTAGTTTGACAATGTGGCTCGCCCTTATTTCGACATCAGCGTCAATTAGCTTCCTTATGCGTCCAGCGGCTAAATACATTTTCGCGACATTTTCAAATGCTAATCCATGTTTCTCAGAAATAGGCTTAAGTCGTAATTCAGGAGCTAAAGTAGACATATCCTGCACGAGAGCGATTGCAGAACTGCATGTATCCCCCCAACATGCCTGATTCACAATAAATAGGCACACTACAAGCGTAGAAATGGCTTTGATCATATATGGTTTTATTTGGCTTCTATGCATAGTAATCCCTTGCAAATACTAACTTTGCGTTCTTATTGTACCACAATAGGCTAAATATCTATAGCTTTATTATCTTAACAGGAGTAGCGAATTCATCAATTTCTTCTAATTGTTCTACATTTTCCTTCATGCAAGTGAGCGTATTTCAGTTATATCCACAATAATGAGCGTCAAGATCACAGCTGCTGCGATATAGATATACTTGTCCTTAACCCAATCAATTATTAGTTCCATATTTTCTTATTATTTGCCAGCACTATATGTTTTCCAAGATTTTTAGGGGCATAGGGTGGACTATTCTCTGTCCCACGAAACTCCGCGTCCCCTGTCCCCACTGCTAGTTATTGCTGAATGGTATGCCCGGCTCTGAACCAGAACAAAGTTCGGTTCAGGGTATACCTTCAGCAATAATAGCTAGACCAGATAAGCGCCCGTGGTGGACGGGCAAAAAGAAAGAGCAAACATATCCGAGAAGTTAGTGAACAGTAAACTGTAAACGGTGAACAGGGATAGATCCCTCGGCTTCGCTCCTCTCGGCTTCAGTGAAGCTTCGAGGACTTCGTCAGGATGATAGCGGGGTGGATTCCCGCTTTCCGCCTCCGCCAAGGCTTCCGCCTTCGCCAAGGCTACCGCGGACAAGTCGGCGGACCCGCGCAATTACGTATTTTTTGGAAAATAAAAAAATTTCGAATGTTTAATTTAGATCTTTCGACTCGTTCGCTTCGCTCACTCGCTCCTCTCGGCTTCAATGAAGCTTCGAGGACTTCGTCAGGATGACAGAGGGGGGCGATGTCATTCGGGAATGACGGCGGCGGACAGGCGGGATAACACTTTGAAGGAAAAAGGAAAAAATATTGGAGAGTTGGGAATTGATGAGTCAGGATATCAGGGAATGTGAAATGGTACCGGGTATCGAGTCCCGGGTATCGGGCAAACTAAAAGAAAGAGATTACTCTGATTTATGTATCCCGTTACTCGATATTCGTTATTTGTAGGTTTTTTCGGAGCGTTTTCGGAGGGCCAGTAGCCATACAATTTTTCTTTTGTCGTCTACGTCATATAGGACTCGATAGTCACCGATCCTTATTCTGTAGTTTGCGTTACGTTTATAGAATATCAAGGGTGGTTTTAGCTGTCTGAATGGTTTTCGTCCGAAAGGACGAGGGTTTTTTTCGAGCTTTTCAACCTCTTCCATGATCTTATCTTGAAAAGAAGTTGAGGGTATGGACGTCAAAAATTTTTCAAAATGTTCTTTAGTGAACTTATTTGGGAATTTTGCGATATAGCTCATTTTTTGCGCTTTGCCCTTATTTTTTTAAAGGATTTTGAAACAGGTATGCCCTTCGTGCCGGAACCTATGGACTTTCTTCCTTCTTCAACCATTCTCATGGTTTCCTCATCTGTGATCTCATCAAGCAAGTCCACCATCTCCAGGACCTCTTCGTAAGGGATGTTTACGCTTACAGGGTCTCCTCCCGAAGTAACAATCACTATCTTGCCTAAATAGTCCTTTGATATATGCGCCTTGAAGTCACGCATGCCCACTTTGTGAGCTTTTAATAGATCGGTAGAAACACTCATAATCCTCTTCCCCCCTTTATTTTATATGTAGTTACACTTGAGACTACATTATAAGTTTACCTTACAGTAGGGGTTTTGTCAAGTCTATCCGCGTTATTGTAGTTACATATGTGACTACAATGGTTTTATGTCTATATATTTTTCAGCAGGATGTCTATTCTGCTGTTTATGTTGCCTAGTAAAGCTTTCATCCCGGGGATATCTTTTTCCGCGGGCATGTGACGGCTAATGACGTCAAAAGCGTCCATGGACTTTCGGACGGCCTTTTTGCATATTTGGAACTGACCGACAACGTCATACAAGGATATGTCACCATCTAACATAGGTTCATGAAAACCCGCGAGTGCTCTGTTGACTTTTACAGGCAGGAGTGAATGATACCAGCTAACTACTTCAAAAGGATCCTTTATTTCGGGTTTTATGTCCTTTTTCTTGTAATAATTTTTTTTGAGAAAATCATGTGCCAAGGCGGAATATTTCTTAGATGTCCTGGTAAGGCTATTATTGCTAACGAACCGCACATGTTCCTTTACTCGTTCCCAGGCCTCATCATTGTCGGTCTCATCCATCTCTATGTCGATCTCTTCCAGGGTGCCCTCAAGTCCCTCAAAAGCTTCCTTAAACTGCTGTTTCATAACCGCGGCTGT
Organism: Candidatus Tantalella remota; assembly: GCA_030765685.1. GTDB lineage: Bacteria > Omnitrophota > Gorgyraeia > Tantalellales > Tantalellaceae > Tantalella > Tantalella remota. Next base: position 4,764 of record JAVCCB010000049.1, read on the forward strand.
TATTTCGGGATCGTTCTCGTCCCGGCCGTTGCCTATGCAGTTAAGTTTGCATTCAAGCTCATCTTTATAAAGATTGCACCTTAGCTGTGTTTCATGGTCACATCTTTCGCACCACCTGTCACAATAGTTGTAAGGTGTTTTCTTTTCGTATTCTTTGATCTTTTGCAATATTCTTATTAGTTTAATGTTCATGCCTTTATTTAGACCTATCCCAGGTAATTCTGTGCGTATTTGTCGAGAAGTTTTCTGATGATCTTCTGATATTTCGTGTGGTGTTTGTCTGCGAATTTTTTAAAGGAATTTACGCTCGATTCGCTCAGAAGGATCGTTACCTTAACGGTTCTTTCGGGCATGATCAGGTCTTCTGGCGGTGGCAGAAAATCCTTAATTCTGGTTACCTTGCCTATGGGCATGTCTGGATCTTGTTTTTTATTTCGCATAATTCTTTCGGCCTCCTCGCCAAAACCCGGCTCCTATAATCCTGATACTTTCCCCTCGATAAGTAAATCTCACTGTTACTATTTTGCCATCAACTTTACCCAAACAGAATAGCCTATTTTCAATTTTGCTGTTTTTTGAATCTACTATGATCTTTCTCCTTGGATCTTCCAATACTCTTGCTGCTGTTATGAAATCCACTCCGTGTTTGGAAATATTTATCCATTCTTTCTCTGGATCCCATTCAAACCCGTATTTTATACTCATATCAAGTTTACCTCACATATGGCACATTGTCAATATAAACATACATATAAACATACATATAAAAGCCTGATCATTCGTTCCACATTTCGCACTCATCCAGGGCCAGTTCGCCGAAGATACGGAGATCGTTGTCCGGGTCACGGTTATATTGTTTTATTATGCTCAGGGCCGTTTTGGACTCCTGATGTGCCAGGAGCACCAGAATGGCCTGCTTTGCTCTGAGGCTCGTTTCGGTCTCTAGAAGAAGCCTTCCCATACCTTCGATCACCTCCTCGGGTATGTCCTGATGGTCTGCCGGAAGCAGCGCATGCCCGCCGATATACTCTCCTGCTGCCTGCATTTCAGGATCGGAGCTATCCATGGTGCCCGAAACCATAGGCGCCCTCCCTTTCTCCCATGCTTTTTCCATAAATTGCCAAAAATTTTTCTCGTTCATGCTCATGCCCTCCTTTGTTATAAAAATATTCTAAACGCTAGCCGCAACTCGTCCGCCGACTTGTCCGCCGTAGCCTCTTGTCCGCTGAAGCTTTAGCGAAAGCGGATGGCGAAGGTGGAAGCTGTAGCAAAGGCGGATATGCCAGTCTATTCCTGATGAAATCCTATTCTACGCTTTCTCTTTTCCGGGGGTGGTTCCATAAGCTTCTTAATAGCCTTAAAAATGGTCTGGATCCCTTTATCATGTTTTTCTATTTTTATCTCTAACTGACTTAACTTTAAAGCAAGCTCTTTGTGGGCAGCCATAAACTTACGTAATTTAACAAACACTCTTATTACAGCAATATTTACCTGGATAGCACGATCGCTTTTCAAGACACCTGAAAGCATGGCTACCCCTTGTTCTGTAAAAGCATACGGAAGATATTTAGAATATTTTCCTTTTCCGGGTTTTTTAATATCATCCTTCTCTAAGGTCACAATTTGTGACCTTAGAGATTTGGCCTCTTGTTTTGAAAGTTGAAACATAAAATCTTCGGGAAATCTCTTTATATTACGTTTAACAGCTTGTATCAGCACCTTCGGCAGGACTCCATACAGTTTAGCTAAATCCCTGTCCAGCATTACTTTCTTGCCCCGAACCAAAAGTATCTTTCCCTCAATTGTCTCTTGTAGAACAATAGCTGCTTCTGTCGATTTCTTCTTAACCATAACTTCTTCTTTTTTATATGCGAGTCACAAATAACCCTCTACTTATATAGACAGATTTTTGGGGCATTTTCTTGCACTTTTTTTTAAATTATTTTTATTGAGGTCACAACTTATGGAAAACTGACATAAGTTGTCCGGTTGGAATATCGGTTAGTATTTTGGATCTAGGTTTTGGATTTCTTTTGGATTTTGGGCTTAGGATTTACATGCGACATCACGCGCGTTCTAAAAATCCCTCTTTTCCCTCCATCTTTGCGAGTAGGCCTGGAAGGCCGAGAAAGCAATCTCTAAGACGATTTACGGCTGTATACCCCTATTCTTTAATGTTGCTCTTTATTTTTTCCTCTCTACCCTTGAGGCTGTTCCCAGAGCGTCATCAAAAGACGTTTTCCATGACTCTATTGAAGGTCCTAACTTAAGCAGACTGAACTCCTGGGCTATTTCGCATGCCAGCAGTAGCGAAGACGCCGCTAATATGAAGATCGCAACAGCCACTAGTATCTTGTTTTTGTTTAACGCCATCTTTATAAGTAACAGACCCGGCAATATACCGAAAATAAGTATTATGCCAAGCCCACCTACCACGTCTATAGCTGCAAGAAATACGTGCGGAAAAAGCATGGCCACCAGGAACGGCGGGCCGAATGCGAACAGGAACACTACGTAATTCTTTACGTTCTTAAAGTATAAGGACAGTGTGTTCCTGACGAAGCCCGTTAGTGCTAGACTTGTGGGTACATACGACGTGGCTATCGCTACCAGCGCGAAGAACAAACCAGTTACGGTGATCACACTTGAATGCAGAGCTGCCGTCAGCGGTATGGTGGCCGGCTGGTTGTTTTGCAGCGCGTACATTATGGTCGCTTTGCCTGGCCCGTCGAGCTGAAGAGAGCCTATCACCGCGAACATCCACACCACGTTCAGAGCTATGGCTATCAAGCTGCCCAGAGTTATCGCCGTGAAAGAAGCTTTCGCGTTACCCCCCAGGTTTTTGCACACAAAAGGGATTACATTTTGAAAACAGAAAGCGACTAATATTATCGGAAAAAGCGATGTTGTGAAATTCCAGTCGCTACGGGCGAAGCGGCTCACGTCAATATGCGGAGCCGTTTTTACGATTAAAAGCGAGAACGATGCGATTAGAATGACCATTATGGCGGCGTTCCATTTGCTGGCCTTCTCTGCTCCCAGAAGCGACAGCAGGGTAAATATTACAAAAAAGCCGGTCATCCACACATTTATCGGTAGTTGAAAAGGTACCAGGTTAACAAGTATTGAAGCGGAACCTGTTAAGTATGCCACCATTAGACCGTAATAGATGACGAGGTAGCCGAATGTCCCCACCCATTTACCGACTGATTTCAGTTCGCTCTGAAAAAGAACCGGGTAAGATCGTGACCTCTCTTTTGGATGAGTAAACTTGTAGATAAAGATCGTAGCAGTACACATCATGAAACCCCACACAACCAACATGACAACAAGTGAAGGCAAAATGCCCGCAGCACCGGTCTTGATCGGCAACCCCAAAATGCCCGCGCCTATCGTCATGCCGGTAACGAATAAGGCGTTGGTAAATATTCTCGCAAAAGATATCTGTGTTTTCACTCTGCACCCCGCCCCCACCTTATTTTGTGAGGGTTTATTTATCTAAGTCATTATAATAATTAGTGTTCTAAATAGCGTTTCTGCTGCTATTTTACTCCTTTTCCGGGGATTTCGCAAGCAGGTCAGATGTTGATGACTGGCTTATGATGGAGTTCCCTCCCCCGCCCCTTCTCTCGCCTTTACCTCAAACAGCACGATAAGTATTCCGGACACAATGACCACGCAGATACCTATTGCTGCCAGGGGTGTCGGGATCTGTCCCCAGACCAGCCATCTATGATTTTTGTACCGTTTGTGGTTTTAGCTTTACGATTGTCCCCTATTTTAAGATTAAAGCTGTCCCCTGCCGGTACGCATAAGCGTAATTGTGCAACTTATTTAATATAATGAGTTATAAATAGTTAAACACAACATTTGAGGTTATATATTAATCAACGGTTACCTTAAAAGCTGTTAACTGAGAAGTTCCTGTCCAGTCTCCTTTACATTTAACCTTATACCCGGGAGCAAACAATTCTATTGGTATTTTAACGTGATCCGGGCCTTCCAACCAGATATCAGCCGGGACTTTTATCGCAATACCGCTGATAATAATTTCTCTTTTTTGGGTATCTATCAAGGTTATTTTACCGGCAACAACCCCACATTCCGGTCTCGTTCGTTCAATTTTTTTTGCTTTTATTTCCGCCACTCCGATAAATTTCCCTTTTACTTCAATATAATCTCCTACTGCTAAACTATCCAATGCAAGCGGATAATCCTGTTCGTTTTCTATCCAGGCATCTGCTGTTTGAATCTCTACACCGGAAATTTGCACTGTCTTTTTCTCTTCATTCACAACACTGACCTTACCTTTGATTTCATCTGCTAAACATATTCCCGTAGCTGCAAAAGACAATATCATAACTGCGACTATCGTTTTCAAAATCATAGCCTACCTCCCTTTAATTTGTTCATATTTTTGTGCTTTTTGTGTGTTTTTTTGTACCGTTTGCTATTTTAGCTATACAAGTGCTTGCCATGTACCCTACGTGGTACATGGTCCCCTATTTTAAGATTAAAGGTGTCCCCAACTCCTACCTCAATAAATCCGGGGTAACTTCAAATATAAGCTGCCAGGTGCCTTCTTTTGGAGAAAGTTCTTTCGCTAAAATTTGAGCGGTTTCGATAGCACGCGTTTTTGTGCTGTGCCAGATCGCGTCTATAGATATTCCGGCCGTGTTCAAGAATTTAGCTATTTTGGCTGAATCTTCTTTGCCTTTTACGGTAAGCGGCCTGTCAGGATCTTGGTCCTTTGCCATAGCTTTGCCATGCTGTACTAAATAGAGTCTCATCTATAACCTTCTTTGAGTCTCGGGATGGTTTTGCAATTAGCCTCTCCCACGCACATACATTTATTATACTATGTAACAAGACTATGTGTTGCAACGATTTTTGGATATGAAAGAGGTGTATCTATAGCTGTAATCATGCAACGTACTCCGGGGGTTATGGATATAGATAAGAGACACTGTCGCTCTGCCAGTATTCTTCTGTATCGATGTTCATTATAGTAAGTTTGCCCTGAGAATAACCGCTTCCTGTATCGAGGCACCATACATTACATAATTTTTGCGGTATATCAAGATCAGAAAAGGATGTTGTTGGCGTGTGCCCTATAAAAATGCTTTCTGTGTTAAAAAATCTCTTGTCCGGATCGTTTTTGCTGGTTTCATAGGCCAATCTCAGAAAAGTCCTATCCCAGGCCGCAAAAAGCCTATCTTGCTCCGAAATGTCTTTGTTTATATCAAGGCCCCCGTGCACTATTATTTTATCGTCCAGCTGTATTAAAGTTTTAGCTTCATTTATCAATTTGAGATGTTCATCCGGGACATTCTTGAAATTATAAGACTCCATGGTTTTGGTGCCTCCGTTGAAGGCCCAGTTTGTCGGCACATATGTTTGTTTATTCTCAACCCATTCAACCAACCATAGATCGTGGTTTCCTATGACCATGCTGAAATTTTGGACCTTTAAAAGCTCGTCGACGACCTCTCTGTTTTCAGTGTTTCTATCACACAGATCTCCCAGAGAAATAAGCCTGTCTTTTTTGTAATCAAACCCGCTTCTTTTAAAACATTGCAGCAATCCTCTGTAATTCCCATGGATGTCGCCTATAACAAGGTTCCTCATAATACCCGATCTCCGGCATAATCTTCTTGAACATTTGTATGGAAATTATTTGGATTCATATTTATAATTCAGGATATCGGGTTATCGGGACATTAGGGACTAGGTTATCAGGATATTGGGATATCAGGAACAAACTACTTCGCTACCTTTCCTGATTTCCTGATCCCCTCCGAGCGTCTACTCGAGTTGCCCCACATCTATTTTTTTATGACAAAAAGGACACGTGAACAGTTCAGCGTCGTCTGAGAGATTGTTCTCTACTTCCCTACGCGTAAACTCCGTCCCGCACTCCGGACACGATGTCGTATCAAACATAAGAGGACCCGAAAAATCTTTATCTTTTTCAACCATGGTTATGCCTCCTTAGTGTAGCGTGAATATTTAAGGATATCAGGTTATCAGGGTATTAGGGACTAGGATATCAGGATATTTGGTTATCAGGGACAAAACCTTACATGTACTCTTTCCCTGATCCCCCGATGTCCTGATCACCCGATACCCTGCTATTATATATTACTTTGACCTATATGAAAAGGAGTGCCGGCTTGAGTATCTACCAGAAGCGGAATTTGAATTGTGAGTATGTACTATTTATGGGTTTTAGGTTAAGAGGGACAGGTCTAGCTTTAAATCGACAAACGTCCCTGAATTGCCCGGTATGAAAAAAAGTGAAAAAATACCCGCCGTCGCCAATCTACTTTATACCATTTGGCTATGGCGGGTATTTTCGCACATATGATTTACTCACACTTCTGTGTTTGTAAATCATGTGCTCAAGAAAAAAGTGCAAGAAAATGGGCAAAAATTTTGTCTATATAAGTAGAGGCGTGTTGAGAGTTCGTAGTTCATTTTTTATAGAATCGAAGAAGGTCATTTTATGGTTAAGGCTATTTTGACAGATGCAGGTACTATTACACAGGAGATTATCGAGGGAAAAATCCTTTTGATAAGAGGGAAAAAGGTGATGATGGACAGAGATCTTGCGAAACTGTATGAAGTTTCTACGGGAAGGTTTAATGAGCAAGTGAAAAGAAATATAAAGCGTTTTCCTGAAGATTTTATGTTTCTCCTTAAAAGAAAAGAACTTAGGAACTTGATATCGCAATTTGCGATATCAAGTTGGGGAGGAACTCGCAAATTACCTTATGTTTTCACTGAACAAGGAGTTGCGATGCTTTCAAGTGTTCTAAATAGCGAACGAGCAATAATGGTTAATATTCAGATTATCAGGACTTTTACCAGGCTTAGAGAAATGTTGATGACACAGAAGAATCTGAGAGAAAAGATCGAGACTATGGAGAAGAAATACGACGGACATTTTCAGATCGTTTTTAATGCTATTAAGAAGCTTATGGAACCGCCCCCGAAAAAGAGAAAGCGTAGAATAGGATTTCATCAAAGAGATTAGGCGCTTATCAGATGCTCGATTCTGGATTCTAGATGCTCGTAGAAGCAGGGAATTGGGAATGGAGAATTGGGAATTGTCGAAACTAGGACATCAGGAGATGTGAAATGGTATCGGGGATAGGGTACCGAGTATCGGGTTTTAAGGATAAAGTAAAAAGGAAAAGGGAAAAAGGATAGAAAGATCTAGGATGTCAGGATATTGGGATATCAGGGAGAAAACCAGTACCGGGTATCGAGTACCGGGTATCGGGTGATCGGGGACGAACCAGGATCACGTTGGAGGGTTACGGCTATAGAATCGGCTGTCGTCTGTGGGTTGGGGCTGAACCCAACCGTAAACCCTTTAACGATTCCAAAGACGTA
>JAVCCB010000031.1 GCA_030765685.1 Candidatus Tantalella remota
AATTGTCAGAGATTTTCTATCATCAATGACGGATGATTATTTTATTTCACGGTTCCAAGAACTCTATCTCCCCCAGCGGTTTGGCATTCATCTTGAGAAGGAAGATTAAGCCAAGACAATAGAACGTATTTATGAGTAACGGTTTTATTTGTTTCGCAAACGGCCCATAAATGGGTTCAAGATCGCCGCAATAACCAACTAGCCAGTTCTCCTGCGTAAGTAAAATAAGTATAAATTAGAATCACGCAAGGCGCTCACTGGGCTCTAAGAGTTATGGTTAACAAATCGGGATAAGGGGAGTATAATAACATAGTTACCACAATGGCGTGGGTTATTACAGTGGAGTGTTATGTGGAAAATGAATCAACAATTTTTTACAGGCAATCTATCCCTCAAGTGGGGTGGGTTGCTTTTTAATTTACAGGAGGAACGTAAGAATGGGTAGTAGAGAAGGTTCGGTGGGAGAAATAAAAAGACTGAAAGCACGCATAGCGGAACTTGAGAAGGTAGCTGCTGAGGACAAGAAGAGCGTGGATGTAATGCGAAAAGAAAAAGAGGTTACGCAAAGTCTTGTTAGGACCGCTCAAGTTATAGTGTTGGTGTTGGATACCAAAGGCCGGATTGTAAGTTTTAATCCATATATGGAGAAACTTTGCGGATATCGCCTGAAGCAAGTAAAAGGCAAGAGCTGGTTTTCTACTTTTTTACGAAAGAAAAACCGCGCTAAAATACGAAAAGTTTTCCTTAATGCCATAGACAATGTCCAGACCCAAGGCAATATTAATTTGATTGTTGCCAAAGACGGCCGCGAGATTTTTATCGAATGGTATGATAAAACTCTCAAGGATTCTGATGGCAATGTCATTGGTTTACTGTCAATTGGGCAAGATATCACCGAGCGCAAGAAGGTGGAGGAAGAACTCAGAAAACAGAAGGAAAATCTTGAAGAACTTGTCAACGAGCGTACAAGGGAGCTTAATGAACGCGTTAAAGAACTGAGTTGTCTTTATGGGATAGCTGGTATTGTGGGAGAAGAGGGTAGGTCATTAGAGAATATTTTTCAGCGAGTGGTTGAATTTATTCCTAAATGCTGGCAGTATCCAAAGAGCACATCTGCCAGAATTATCTTTGAAAGACAGGAATTCAAGACAAAAGCCTTCAAGGAATTTTCCCAGAAACAGGCTAGCAATATTGTAACATTCGGCAAGACAAGTGGTGCTGTAGAGGTATATTGCCTGAAAGAGAAAGAGTATGAAGGTCCTTTTTTAAAAGAAGAAAGAGCCTTGATTGATGCCATTGCCGAGCGTTTAGGGAGAATGGTTGAACGAAAAAAGACAGAACAAAGCAAAGCCTTTGCCAAGTTTCCTTTGGAGAATCCTAACCCTGTACTTCGCATAGCAAAGAACGGGGAGGTATTGGGCTCGAACGGAGAGGGAAAGAAAGTTTTAAAGGCATGGAAAAGCGGCGTAGGTAAAAAAGTGTCTGAAACCTGGAAGAAGACAACAAGGGAAGCACTTAAGGCTAAATCAGTCATGGTTACGGAAGCAACTATAGATGAGAAGGTGTATTCGTTTAACATGGCTCCGGTAGCGGATTCCGGTTATGTAAACCTTTACGCAACAGACATCACCGAGCGCAAGAAGGCGGATGAGGCGTTGCGGGAGAGTGAAACAAAGTTTAGAACGCTCGTTGATAATATTACTGGTATTACATATCGGTGCGCCCTTGACGAACATTGGACAATGGAATACATCAGCGACGTAGTAAAGGAAGTCACGGGGTATCCGGCTTCGGATTTCATTGGAAACCGTGTCAGAACGTACGCGAGTCTCATACAGCCTGATGATGTCAAGCTTGTCCATGACGCTGTGCATGAAGCGGTTGACATCAAGAGACCTTTTACTGTCGAATATCGCATAGTAGACAGTAGAGGTGAGATACACTGGCTTTTCGAGCGGGGGCAGGCCATCTACGGAGATGATGGTAGCCTTACCTCACTTGATGGGGCAATTTTTGATATCACCGAGCGCAAGCAACTGGATAAAGTGAAGGATACTTTGATTAGAGACGTCTCACATTCGTTAAAGTCGCCTATAGCTATGGTAGAGATTGGGCTTAATATGTGGAAGAAAGGGGCGAGGCTCAACAGGGAGGATGACATCAATAATGGTCAAAAGATTGCATATGACAGCATCAAAATTGTTCGCCGGGATATAAGTAATATAATAGAAGCTTTTACTCTGGATATGAGAAAGATGGAGAGGAAAAAACTGTTGAGGAAGAAGAAGAAGAAGAAGAAGAAGAAGAAAGTCCTTTTAAGGACGGCAGTTAATGAAGCCATAAAAAATGTGAAAGATTTAATAAAACAAAAGAAACTTAAGGTAAAGATTAATCTCCCGGAAGGAGCACATAAGGTCTTGGCAGAGAAGAGAGACATAGGGGTGCTTATGGGCAACATTATTGATAATGCTGTCAAATTTACTGACCATGGTGGAATTACTATATCGAGTAAAACGAATAATAATTGGTTAGTAATAAGCATAAAAGATACAGGACGCGGTATATTAGCCAAAGACAAACATAAGGGTTTCGAAAGCTTTTATAAACGGAATGTGTCGATGGAGGGAACCGGATTGGGACTTACAATTTGTAGGGAAATAGTAGAGATTTACGGAGGGAATATTCTGATAAAGTCCAAAGGAGCAGGTAAAGGCGCAGCTGTAATAGTAAAATTTCCTGTATAAACTGTTGGTTTTTGTGTCTGGGGAAAAGGGAGGGAAAATGACAAACGCTAAAAATAGGGCAAAAAAGATTCTGATAATAGAGGACGATGAGCAAATGCATATAGCATACAGAAGCATGTTTGTTGATAGCGAAAATGAATATGAAATTGAGCTTGAGAAAAATGCAACGGTTGCCTACAGTAAGTTCAAAAGTGGGGAGTTTGATATGGCAATTCTTGATATAATAATGGAACCTATGTCCGGAGAAATGTTTTATGTTTGTGCTAGAGATGATAAAGATTGTCCGAATATTCCAATTCTTGTGGTCAGTGTTATAAATCATAAGGACCTTGAACATCTTAAAAAAATTAATAATATACAATTTCTGCAGAAACCCATCATGGAAGAGGATTTGATGGAAAAGGTTAAAAAGATGTGTGGGAAATAATAAGTAGGTTTTTTTTGCCCAAATGGTGCCCACGCAAGGCTCCATCTGGGCTCCAAGGGTAAATCCGAAGCAATAGTAACAATTTAGTATTAGCATAAATAGTTTATTTAAAAGTAATTATGTATGTTACTTAAAAGGGCAGATGAGGCTGGCTTGCGGTCTTGACACCGAGGAGCGACAGCGAGGAGGCATAAACTAGGCGAGGGACACCGAGGAGCAAAGCGACGAAGGAGCCGTGAGGACGAACTACGAGCGAAAACCGTTGTGGGGTAAACCACCGTGGGTACGAATCCCCACGCCTCTGCCAGTAAAATACAAAAACGGGACCATCCCACTAGGCGGGTGCTCCCGTTTTTTTTGTATTTTACTGTTCCGGCTTCGGCGGGTGATATTCGCTCACTCAAGAAGCTTCGCAAATCGCATTTACGGCTTCTTTCATTCGCTCATATCTGGCGTAGGCTTGGGGCTCAAAAACCTCACAGGGAGTTCGGTTTTTCGCTTCGCGGAACCTGTAAGCGTAACGGGGGAGAGCAACACGGTTTGTGTCCCTACGCCTCCGCCATATAATGCTCAAAAAGAGGAAAGAATTTATTCTTTCCTCTTTTTTTTCGCATCATCTGTGCCATTCCCTCCGGGAAGGGCACTATTCGTTCGGCAGAACAGCAGAAATTAATTCCTCCTGTTCTGCACTCACTCATAGTTTGCGTAGGCTTGGGGAACCTGCACCCCTTGCATGTAGCTCGGGGTTGGGTTTCCCTACGCTATTGCGGTCCAATGATCTAATGCTCCAATGCTCAAACATTTCCACCGCCCCCCAATTTGCCATTTTCACCGCATGATGTCTCATCAGGTTGACTGTTCCCATTACAGAAGGTAAACTTATATAAATAATAGTTGTAATCACTATGAATATAATCAACATCATCGATACTATTGAAAAAAGGCACAGGATGGTCGTGTGCCTTTTTTTTATCGCTTTTCTTATTGTTGGGATAGGCATATATAAAGATTACGGCGTTTCCTGGGATGAACCCAGGCAGAGAGAGTTGGGGGAGCTGTCGGTAGACTATGTTACTCGAGGCGACACTCGCATCCTCGAACATCAGGACAGGTTTTACGGACCCGTATTTGAGATGATACTCGTCGCGGTGGAGAGAGCCGGTGGCGAAGGGCGAAGCGCCAGGGATACATATTTTCTAAGGCACCTTATCACCTTTCTGTTGTTTTATGCGGGGGTGATATTTTTTTATATGCTTTGTCGGAGAAGGTTCGACAGCTGGAAGCTCGGTTTGCTCGGAAGCGTTTTTCTGATCCTGTCTCCGCGGCTTTTCGCGCATGCTTTTTATAATTCGAAAGACATCCCGTTCATGGCGATGTCTATCATAAGTATCTATACTCTGATCTCTTTCCTGGATAAAAAAACGGTATGGAGAGTCCTGTTGCACGGCGTATCCTGTGCCATTCTTATGGATATACGTATAATGGGTTTGCTGGTAGTTTTTCTTACTATAGTTTTTCTTATTCCGGAGGCATGGAAGAGTGATAGGAAGCGTACGGCAGGCACGGGTCTTTTATTCCTGTCGTTTGTCTGTATTTTTACGGTTATTTTCTGGCCGGTATTGTGGAGAGCCCCGCTTGCTAATTTTCTGGCATCTTTCAGGGAGATGAGCCAGTACCCGACCTCTGACTGGCTTAAAGTGCTTTACAATGGACGTTATTTGTCTTCTAAAAATGTGCCATGGCACTATTTTTCGGTATGGATGGTCATAACAACACCGATCCTGTATGTTGTTTTTGCGATAATAGGATGCGGCATGTCGGTGGTGGCCCTTGTTTCCGCGCCGGCAGAGTTCTATTGCAAAAGGCGCGACGATATCATATTCCTAGCGTGGTTCATTGTTCCCGTGATAGCTGTTATAGTTCTGGGGTCGACGCTTTATGACGGGTGGAGACAAATGTTCTTTGTCTATCCGGCGATATTGGTCTTTTCTATAATAGGGACAAGGTCGACCTTCCGGCTTGTCGCGGGGAGCTCCAAAGGCACGCGGTATAAAATGGTGATAGTTTTATACGCGTTCGTCATAATTTGCGGGGTGGCTGGCCCGATCCGGTTTATGATCGTTCATCATCCCCATCATAACGTCTATTTTAACAGGCTTGCCGGAAAGAACATGGCGCAGATAAAGCAGAGATTCGACCTGGATTACTGGGGTTTGTCATACCGAGAAGCCCTTGAATATATAGTTGAAAAAGACGGAGCGGAAAGTATTAAGATACGCGTGGCCAATCCTCCGGGATATTTTAACGCGGACATGCTTGAGGCGGAAGATAGGGCCCGGCTCGTTTTTGTGACCAGGATCGCAGACGCGGATTATTTTCTGACCAATTACAGATTTCATGAGGAGGAACATCCGTTTGCGAATAAGGTGTTTTCGCGAGAAGTCGATGGGGCCAGTATAATGACAGTATATGCGCCAAGCACACCCGAAAAGGTCAGTCTCCTGAATTTAGAGGGCGAACTCACGGGCCGTAGCGGCGATCTCGAAAAAGCTATTAAAATTTTTGACAAAGCGTTAGTACTCGAACCGGACAACGCTGAAACCCTGAACAACCTGGGGTATGCCTGGTATGTGAAGGGCGACGCGGTCCGGGCGGAAGAATATTTCCGTGAAGCCTTAAGGGTGGATCCGGAGAATCAGAAGGCAAAATCTAACATCGAATATATAAAGCGGGCCGGTTCCACAGGGGAAACCGATGCCGCCGCGGAATAGTGTGGAGAGATAAGCTAATATGTGGAACAGTAAAACGACAAAGATCATTATAATCGTCATTTTGTGCGGTGTGATATATGGCCCGTCGCTGCAGAACGGGTTTATCTGGGATGACGATGATTATGTTTATGAGAATGAGCTGGTACAGGATTCCGGAGGGTTGAAAGATATATGGTTCGCGCGGAAGACAGTGCAGTATTATCCTGTGGTCTTTACGTCGTTTTGGATAGAGCACAAAGTGTGGGGGCTTAATCCTTTTGGGTATCACCTTGTTAATTTGTTACTTCACATAGCCAACGCGCTTTTGCTGTTCGCGCTGGTGGGGAAACTGTATCCGCGCGCGGCTTTTGTGGTCGCACTAATATTCGCGGTGCACCCCATACAGGTCGAGACGGTTGCGTGGATAACCGAACGTAAGAACCTTCTCAGTCTTTTCTTTTTTCTTATGACGCTGCTGTCATACTTTAAATATCTCGGGCGGCGAAAGGCGGGGCAGTATTGTTTGACTCTGGCACTGTTTGTATGCGCTCTTTTAAGTAAATCGGTCTCCGTGTGTTTTGTAGCTGTGCCGATACTTTACCAATGGTGGAAAGAAGGGAAGGTTACCCTGCGTGAGGTCAAGATCTCTGTTCCCTTTCTGGCTGCCGGGGCCTTAAGCGCGTGGAATACGGCATACATAGAGTATCACGGAGTCGGCGCCCGCGGAGCGGAGTGGAGCTTTAGCCTTCTAGAGAAGGCGGTTTTGGCCGGCAGGACGATGTGTTTTTACATATACAAGCTTTGCGTACCGGGGGACTTTCTTTTCTTTTATCCCAGGTGGGAGATAAACGCCACCCAATGGTGGCAGTGGATACCCTTACTGACGCTACTGGCGGCAGCGGTGATCCTTTACGGGGCGAGGAAACGTATTGGCAGGGGGGCCATAGCTCTTTTTGTGTTTTACGGGATATCTATTTTTCCGGCAGCTGGCATCATAAACGTTTTCCCTATGAAATATTCTTTTGTCGCGGACCATTTTTCATATATTTCAGTGCCGACGCTTCTTCTGTTGATTGCGGGCGCGGCTATGTACGGTTTTGACAATATTTTATCCCGGACATCGGTGGTGTTAAGGAAACCGGTTATTCGAAAGACCGCGTATGTTGCCATCCTTACGGTCATAACGGGGTCTTTAGCGTTGAAGAGTTTCGGGGTGACAGGAAATTATCGCGACCAGTTCACGCTATGGACGGATCTGATAGAGAGAAACCCGTCCAGCCAGGCGGCTCACGTTAACCTGGGAAGGATATACGAACAGAAGAACGAGTATGAAAAAGCCGCACAATTGTATAGGAGAGCCGTTCAACTTTTGCCCGACGATTTTGTGGCGTATTATAATCTTGGAAACGCATACAGGGGGTTGGGCGAAGACAGGAAAGCGATCCTCGCGTACACGAAAGCCATAGAAATATATCCGAATAAGGCCGACATGTACAACAATCTGGGTAACGCGTATAAGGAGGTCGGCGATATTAAAATGGCGATAGCGCAGTTTGAAAAAGCCATCTCTGTGGATCCGGGACATCCGTGGGCGTACAATAATCTCGGGGTATTGTACGGCCAGCTTGGCGATACTGAAAAAGCCAGGGCGTACTACGGGAAAGCCGTCTCCGTGGATCCCGGATATGCGGACGCCTACTTCAACCTGTCCGTGCAGAGTTACAGGGCCGGGCAATACGGCGTTGCCGTGGGGTACTGCGACAAAGCAATAAAAACCGGGTATGTCGTCCCTCCGGCGTTTTTGCAGATGCTCGAGTCTTATCGGGGGCTCGCCGCGGGAACGGGGGGCGGGGAAGATAAGAGTGCTGTCAACACGGTAGAAATGCTTAATTGGGAGGGCGAAGAATTGGGCAGGGCCGGACGGGTCGACGAGGCTATAGAAACGTTTTCTCAGGCGCTAGAGATCGACCCGGACAACGCGGAGACGTTAAATAACCTGGGCTACGCGTATTATGTAAAGGGAGATAGGGAAAAAGGGAAGGCGCATTTCGAAAAGGCCATTGAAGTAGATCCTTTGAACGAAAAAGCCCGGCAGAACCTCGAGTTTATTGCAAAACAGGCAAAACCGCAGGATAGTAAGCCTTAAATCCTTGCCAAAAGAGCTGAATAGCGATAGTATGCTTTATAAATATCAGGGGTGATCATGAAGGATGATTTTAAAGGAAAATCTATAGTAATTGTCGATGACGATCCGGACGTAGTTGATACCTTATCCGCGTACCTTACGTCGGAAGGGTTCAACGCGAGGGGTTTTGGTAACGCGGAAAATTTCTTCCGTCATATTGTTACGGAAAAACCCGACCTCATTATCCTGGATATAATCCTGCCGGACATGAACGGATTCCAGATATGCAAAAAAGTAAGGGAAACGGAAGAGTTTAATGATATTCCCATCATCATCCTTTCCGGAGAGGATAAAGAAGCTGACAAAGTGTTCGGCCTGGATCTGGGAGCTGACGATTATATGGTCAAACCGTATTCGATCGAGGAGCTATGCGCCCGGATAAACGCGGCGCTTCGCAGGCGTACTCTTCACGGGGAAGAGAAGATAGTCAGGCTTTCGGGTGGCGTGGTAGTAGACCTTGCCAAATATCAGGTCACGGTATCCGGCCGGCAGGCAGGGCTTACCACTACAGAATTCAACATCCTCCAGCTCCTGGCGCTGCACAAAGGGCAGGTGATGTCGCGTGAATCTATTCTATATCATCTATGGGGAGAGGAGAAGACCGTCACGGAACGCACCATAGACGTCCATGTCAAACATCTCAGGGAAAAGCTTGGAGAACCCGGCGCCTGTATACAGGTAGTTAGAGGCGTGGGCTATAAATGGGAAGATCCGCGGTAGCCGATCAAGATCCTCTAGAAATCCACATGTGTCCGCAACGTGTAGACCGAAATGACCTCTCTGCCTTCAGCGTCCCCTCCGTAAGGGTTCCAGATAAGCTGGACACTCGGGCTTACGGCTAGATATTGATTAAAGTGGTAATTATAGTAGGCTTCAAGATGGCCTTCAGGTTTCGCGTCCCGGCGGTTGTCTGAGACTTCGGATAGCGCGTCTTTCATCTCTTCCGAAGCGAAGGCCTGCGCGACCGCTATGCCGCAGAAATCCTTTTCCCTTCCCCAGGGAGTACCCTTAAGCTGAGCTCCGGCACTCCACATGTATTCAAGGGAAAAATTATTTATATCCGGATAGCGGTTAAGAAGCGCGTTATCGTATACATTGGCAGTGTTCGCGGGGTTATATACGTCGGGATCTTGCCATCCGAATTTCCAGAAGATACCGAAGATGTCGGTGATCTCCTGGTCGCAGGAGATGCTGAACCCGTAGGCTGGTTGATTGGTATCGCTGGGGTCATCCCACCGTGTGTGATCATTGTTGTTTCTCCAGGCAAGGAACCGGTAGTTACCCTGACGGTCATATATGCGTGGTTTCAGGATAACACGGCCTACATGAAAAAGGTCCGACTGAAGGTTATCCATGTTGGGATTACCGGCCATGACCAGGTATCCCAACTCAAGCCATTCAAAGGGATATGCCCCAACCCGCACAGCACCGCTGTGGTCCGGGAACTCGATAACGGGACTGTTATTAAAGATCCGGGCAAGGAATTGGGTGGGGTCGGAGTTAGCGTATCTGTTATTGTCAAAAAAGACCGTTGGGTCAAGTTTTCCGACATTTACCACAAGCTTTTTGTCAAATAAGCGTTGTTCGTACCATACCTCGCTTAAAGTCAGATAATCAAAGCCCCAGGCGTTATTGTCCGTATTGCTGTACAAGGTGAGATCATCTTCTATGCCGTCGCCCTGGCCTACGCGGAGTGTCGCGAGTGCCAGACCATCCACATTCTCAAACTCGTTGGTGATAGTTATGCTAGCTTGGTAGGATCCACCTATCTCCGGACGGTTTCTGTCTCCCCAGAGCTTGGTTTCAGGTGACCCCTGTACGATACCGGTCAGGTTAGCGCCTATTTTCAGGTTGCCCGGCATAGCCGGCAGGGCAAAGATAGAGCCTTTTTTAGTTCGCGCGTGGACTTTTCCCACATGCGCTTTATCGGCATCCTCGATCGCGACAGCCTGCTGGTCGTGGACCAGCTCATACTGACTTATTATCTGCTGCTGTTTCGCCACTGTTTTTTCCAGCTCGAGCAGACGTTTCTGCAGCTCTGCCATTGTCATAGGCCCTTCGGCATAGAGGGGCAGAACGTATGAAGAGCAGAAAACAGCAAGGATAAGTATAAGGTAGAATGACTTAAATAATATTTTTCTTTTCATGAGGGCCTTTCTGTTAAAAATTGTATGCTTTTGAGGCAAGTTTACCTTCTGAATGAGGCTCAGTCAAATTATTTAAGGGAGATTTTTTCTATTTGCCTCATCGTTATGACGGAGCACAGTTATTTTCGGTTTTTTTAAAAAGAATTTAATTAGTGCGAAAGTATATGATTTTAATTACCATTTCTAATATAATAGCAATAAGAAGTGATCCGTCTCTTGAGGATGAAAGATATTCGAACAGCGAGAGGAGGGGGGTGTGTAACATGGGTATAATTCTGGGGTATGCGATAAGGATAGTGGTAAGTACCGTCTTCATATATTTGTCTATCAAGATAGTAGACAATGGCAATTATAGGAACAAGATCTCGAATGCTTTGATCACGGCCGTGATCCTGAGTTTCGCGGGGATGATGCCGTTCATTTTTCTTTTCGGGATCATAGCCTGGGTATATATACTTATCAACTGGTACAGCATAGGATTTTTCAGATCTTTTCTGTGCGTATTCGTTTATGTCATTCTCCACATAGCGCTTAACATCCTTCTCGCGATGGTTTTTGTAGGGGGAGCCGTGGTCATTGGAGGAGCCGGTACCGAGGCGGTTAAAAGCGTTGAAGTTGGCACGTCCGCTTCCGAAGGGTCGCTTGCAAGGTGGCTGCCGTGGCTGAGCAAAAAAACATCCGTTTCCGCGGACAGCATTGCAAAAACGCGAAGCGGTTCCGGACGGAAGAAGCAGCGGTTCATCCTGATGAATGGAAGGAGCATAGAGGGCGTGGTTCTCATGGAAGGGAGAAAAGCATATTTGCTGGATGTGGCTGACGGAAGGTCCGAAGTCGTTATAAGAAAAGATACCATAGACTGGGCGGAAGATGTCGGTCCCGCGGGATCGAAATAACTCGCAAGATAGATGGAGGTTATTATGATGAGAAAAAGTGCGGGAATACTTGCGATCATGGTGTTTGTCATTCTGGCGGGATGCGTGAGTCACCAGCCGGTACGCGTAAGGTTATACGAGGATATGGCGGTTGAGGTAGGAAAAGAGCAGGTGCTGGAAGTGGAGCTCGACGCTAACCCGACAACGGGCTACGCGTGGCAGGTAGAGGTAAGTCCGGCGTACGGAAGTGTGCTTCAAGTGGGTGAGGGTAAGTACGAGCCGTTGTCGGACCGTGTAGGATCGGGAGGAACGATAGTGTATAATTTCGCGGGAGCCCGCGAAGGACAGTCTGTTTTGACGTTCAAGTATCTGCGTCCGTGGGAAAAAGGCATCGCACCGGTAAAAATGCGCACACTTACCGTAACCGTAAAATAAAGGATAATATGAAGAGAGACATATGTGACCTTACGTTGGAAGAGTTGGAAAAAGAAATGACAGACATGGGAGAACCGCGCCATAGGGCGAAACAGGTCTTCCGGTGGGTCAACGGCAAATATGCCGATAGTTTTGAAAAGATGACAAACCTTCCCAAGGGGCTGATCTTCGAACTGGATAGCCGGTTCGAGATAGGACGACTGGTATGTGCCGAACACTTATCCTCAAAAGACGGAACAGAAAAATTCTTATGGGTCCTGCGCGATAAAGAGCATATTGAAACAGTGCTGATCAGGGAAAGGTCTCGTGTGACCCTTTGCCTGTCCACACAGGTCGGCTGCCGATTTCGGTGTCCGTTTTGCGCGAGCGGGTCCAAAGGATTTATCCGGGACCTCAGCGTCTCGGAAATAGTCGGCCAGGTGGCCGCGGCCCAAAAGAGTTTCTCGGGCCGCGTTACCAATATAGTTTTCATGGGCATGGGCGAACCACTGGACAACTATGACAATCTTATCAAAGTCATTAGGATACTCAATCATCCAGACGGAGGGGGTATCGGGGCGCGGAAAATGACCGTGTCTACCTGCGGCATAGTGCCCGAGATCCTTAAATTGAAAGATCTGGGTGTGCAGGTAGAATTATCAGTATCTCTACATGCCGCCAATGATAGCCTCAGAGACGAACTGGTTCCCTCCAACCGCAAATATCCGCTCAATATGCTGGTAGAAGCGTGTGTGAGATACTTTAAGGATACCGGCCGGATAATAACCCTTGAATATACTCTGATAAAAAATGTTAACGACAGGGAAAAGGACGCGGCAGGCCTTGCCGGGATAGCGAAAAGGATCAACGCTAAAGTTAATCTTATAGCGTGCAGCTCTTTTCCCGGAAGCCATTCCGAGGGGCCCGAAAGAGCCGCGGTAGAGGATTTTAAGCAGAAGCTGATAAAGCTGGGGGCGAAAGTTACCGTGAGGCGCTCAAAGGGCGCGGATATCATGGCTGCCTGTGGCCAGCTTGCCGCGGGGGGTAAAAGAAGTTCATAGTTCGTTGTTCGTAGTTGGTAGTGGCTTCTACGAATTACCAACTCTCAACTACCAACTAAAGTATGAAACATAAGCTAATTATATTCGACATAGACGGTACCATAACAAGACATGTGTCCAGCTGGCGCTATATACATGAAAAGCTGGGTCTTTGGGACGTCCTGGCTAGAAAATACCAGGAACAGTTTCTCGCGGGCAAGATATCTTACCGCAGGTTCTGCGAGCTTGATGCCGCTCACTGGAAAGGTATAAAGGTCACGGAACTTGAGAAAGCTTTCCGTAGCGTGAGGTATTCAAAAAATGCCCGAAAGGTGATATCCAGATTGCGTGGCGATGGGTTCAAGCTGGCGGCGATATCTACGGGCCTGCAGTTCATGGCCGATAGGGTCAAAAACGAACTGGGCTTTGACCATGTAACAGGGAATCGCCTCAGGGTGCGGAACGGAAAGCTCACGGGAGGAGTTCTTATCAACATCAGTCAC
Source organism: Candidatus Tantalella remota (assembly GCA_030765685.1). Classification (GTDB taxonomy): domain Bacteria; phylum Omnitrophota; class Gorgyraeia; order Tantalellales; family Tantalellaceae; genus Tantalella; species Tantalella remota. The sequence continues at coordinate 13,083 of JAVCCB010000031.1, forward strand.
GGAGCGAAGGGGAAAACAGTAAGGACTATACTGAAAAAGTTCAAAGTAAAGCCCTCCGAAATGATAGCCATAGGGGATTCCGAAGGGGATATTCCGATGATAAAGATGGCGGGATACTCTATAGCTTTCAATTCTTCAAGTGAGGACCTTTCCCGCGGGGTGGACTATAACTGCAAATCGGATGATTTTATGGAAGTGTATTACAAGGTAAGGGCAATATCTTCAGATGAATAAGGATGCCGCCACAGAGCGATCGTTGACTGAATACGCTAAAGAAAATATAGAAAGTATACACAGGCTTTCCCGAAGTTATAATGGCAGCGAGGAAGACCATTCTAGAGTTCTGCTGCTGCTGGCGGAAAAACACGTAAAAGAAATAGAAGAACTTTACGCCGCGGGAGATGATCATTTTTCAGTAGAGGTGGGGGACTTGATGATACTTTGTCTTGAGCTCCTGGAGGAGTGCCGGAAAGATCCGGATACTGTAATGGAGGAGTGTTACGGACGTTATAAGAGGAAGCTTTCCGCACTGATAAAGGAACGGGGAAATGGCTAAAGGTCGCCCCATGAACCGGCAGAAGAACGTATCGAGGGTCCTGCGAGAAAAAAAAGAGCGGATCGAACGGGCAAAACGGGCAGGACGCAAGAAGAAGGCATGAAAAGAACAGTCGCGCTAAAGATCTCAGGTTACACCGCCGTGATAGTCACGTTATTTTTTGCCGGGAACCAGATAGCTCGGGGGGAAGAGGACATGTTCAGAATGCAAAGAGAACGGATGGTAGAGCGGCAGATAAAGAACCGTGGCGTCAGCGATGAGAAGGTTCTTGACGCTATGCGAACGGTAGAGCGTCATCGTTTTGTTCCCGGATCTTTGCAGGACGAGGCCTATGCCGACACTCCGCTGCCTATTGGGTATGGACAAACGATATCGCAGCCATATATCGTTGCGTTCATGATGGAAGCCGCAAAGGTCGGACTGGAGGACAAAGTGCTTGAAATAGGCACAGGATGCGGTTATCAGGCAGCCGTATTAGCGGAACTGGCGGGAGAGGTTTACACGATCGAGATATTAGAACCGCTTGCTGAAGGAGCGAAGAGAAAACTGAAGAGTCTCGGGTACAGTAATATTATGGTGAAGCAAGGCGACGGATATAAGGGCATCCCCGAGCACGGACCGTACGACGCGATAATAGTTACCGCCGCGCCGCCGGAGATCCCGGAAACTTTGATAGGTCAGCTTAAACCGGGCGGCCGCATGATAGTGCCCGTAGGTTCTTTTTACCAGCAGTTACAGATGATAACGCGCACGGAGGAAGGGTACGATACCGAATCGCTGCTTCCCGTGCGTTTTGTACCGATGGTACATGGAAAGGAGGGCGAATAGCCTGTGAATCTAAAAATAGGGTGTTCCGGATTCCCGAGTACCAGACGCGAATATTTCGAGAAATTCAAAGTTGTTGAAGTGCAAAGGACTTTTGTCCGACCTCCGCGCCTTGAGCTCGCGGCGTCATGGCGCAGGCACGCGCCGGAAGGTTTCGAATTTACCGTTAAAGCATGGAACATTATCACGGGGGATCCGGGCACTTTGCGCGAAAAAGGTCCCGTCAACAGTGAGAACAGGAAAAATTATGGATTTTTCCAGCCGACAGACGAGGTTTTTGAAGCGTGGGGAAAAACAAAGAGGATAGCGGCGGCGCTGCGGTCAAAAATAATAGTTTTTCAAAGCCCCCCGTCCTTTACATCTTCTGAATATAATCGGAAAAACATGCTTAAGTTCTTCCGGTCTTTGAAAAGGGAGGAATATCTGTTTGTCTGGGATTCCGGAGGTACCTGGGAGGAAAGATACGTCCGGGACGTCTGCAACAAGGCGCAGCTCGTGCATTGTGATGATCCTTTTTTGGGAGGGGCCTCAGACGGCAGTATAAGGTATATGACGATGAACGGCATAGACGGTCGGAACAGGAGATATAAGGGGCTGGACCTTAAAAGGTTGAGAGATTTCTGCGAAAACGAAGCTGAAAGGGATCCGGAGTTTCCGTTGTACGCCATATTTAACAATCGTTTCAAGATGTCCGACGCGTTGAGGTTTGAGTGGATAGCCATCAACACGGGGAGGATGAAAGAGATAAACCTGGCATTTTTTCAGGATCTCTGCGGCGAAATAGAATACGCGGAGGAAGATGAAAAAATACAGCTTTTAAGCCGGGAAGCGGAACGTATAGTATCTCTTATCCTGCATACCGATTATGCCAGGGTGGATATCGAAATAGAAAAATCCAACCTTAGAGAGATGTGTAAAAACTTTTTCCGGACAAAGAGCAATTGTATGAAATGGTATATGGCCACAGGTTCGACCGGTTGTGGGAGCAGTTCAGGGAAGATCAGACGAATGAAGGGGGGGGGGATGAATAAGAGGACAAATACAGGGCAGAACCCGGGTGTAGAACTTGATATTGAGCAAATAAAAGAAAAGTCGCCGGAGGAATTATTCCGCCTATTAGAGACCAGCTCTGAGGGATTGTCCGGTTCCGAAGCGGGAAAACGGCTGGAGATATACGGACAGAATTCCCTTCCTGAGAAAAAGATCAACCCTGTGATGAAATTCTTATCGTATTTCTGGGGCCCCATTCCGTGGATGATAGAAATAGCCGCGGTACTTTCAGCGGTTGTTAAACACTGGGAAGACTTTATTATAATCTCCATTTTGCTTATGTTTAACGCGGTGGTCGGATTCTGGCAGGAATATCAGGCCGCTAACGCTGTCGAAGCTCTAAAGAGCCAACTTGCTCATAAAGCCCGGGTGAGACGGGACGAAGCCTGGGTCGAGCAGGAAGCGAATACACTTGTTCCCGGAGATATCGTGCGCCTGAGGCTTGGAGATATAATCCCGGCGGACGTTAAACTTCTGGAGGGGGATTATTTGACTGTAGATCAGGCTGCTATAACGGGGGAATCCCTTCCGGTTAACAAAAAAGAGGAAGATATCGCTTATTCGGGGTCGATCGTAAAACAGGGAGAGATGGTCGCTCTGGTGGTAGCGACAGGTGTTAAGGCTTTTTTGGGGAAGACCGCGCAGCTGGTGTCTTCGGCTATGACCGTCTCACATTTTCAGAAAGCGGTACTGAACATAGGAGATTATCTTATAGGGCTGAGCGTAAGCCTGGTGGTAATATTGGTTGCGGTACAGCTGTTGAGAGGGGCGGATTTTCTTACGATAGTCCAGTTCGCTCTTATTCTTACGGTGGCATCGATACCTGTGGCTATGCCGGCGGTTCTTTCGATCACTATGGCTGTCGGTGCCGTCGTTCTATCCAGGATGAAGGCTATAGTTTCCAGGCTGGAGGCGATAGAAGAAATGGCGGGGATGGATATTTTGTGCTCGGATAAGACCGGGACATTAACGCAGAACAAGCTTAAGCTTGGGGATCCGATAGGTTTCGAGGGGGAAGGGGCCGACGATATTATTTTAGCCGGAGCGCTGGCTTCAAAAGCGGAAGATAAAGATCCCATAGACATGGCGGTATTGGCCGCGCTGCCCGCCGATTCGAAATTCAAAGAATACGAGCAGGAAAAATTTGTTCCGTTCGATCCTGTGGGCAAGAGGACGGAAGGGCAGATAAAATCTCCGGACGGGAAAGTGTTCAAGGTGACAAAAGGAGCGTCACAAGTCGTCCTGTCTCTGTGTGCTCCCGGCGAGGAACTCAAGGAAAAGGTGGATTTGAAAGTGAACGATCTGGCCGGGAAGGGGTTCCGGACTCTTGGCGTGGCCAGGAGCGAAGATGGAAAAAGCTGGAAGTTCCTCGGCATACTTCCTCTTTTCGATCCTCCGCGCGAAGATTCCGCTGAGACAATAGCAAGGGCGGGCGAGCATGGCATAGAGGTCAAAATGGTTACCGGAGATAATGTAGCCATCGCCAAACAGATAGCGGGCCAGCTGGGGCTTGGTACTGAGATAAGACCGGCCGATGAATTTTTTGATGAAAAAGCCGGTCAAAAAGCCCACGAAGTGGACCCTGCCGGAAAGATCGCGGCAGCGGATGGGTTTGCGCAGGTGTTCCCGGAACATAAGTTCGCGATCGTCAAAGCCATGCAGAGTAAGGGGCATATTACCGGCATGACGGGTGACGGAGTGAATGACGCACCCGCGCTTAAGCAGGCCGACATAGGTATAGCCGTGAGCGGTGCGACTGATGCCGCGCGCGCGGCGGCGGACCTCGTCCTGACAGCACCCGGTCTTTCGGTCATAGTGCAGGCGATCGAAGAGGCACGCAAGATATTTGAACGCATGAACAGTTATGCCATATACCGCATTACAGAGACTATACGGATCATGCTTTTTATGGTACTCGCGATGATCGCGTTCAACTTTTATCCGATCACAGCGGTCATGATAATACTTCTGGCACTCTTGAACGATCTTCCCATAATGACGATAGCGAAAGACAATACGTGGCTTGACCCCGACCCCGTGCGATGGGACATGAGAAGGGTCCTGACCACCTCGACGGTACTGGGGACTATAGGTCTTGTCGAAACCTTTGGCCTTTTGTACCTGATCAAGGAAGTGTTCGGCATCTCGGCCGCGCAGGTGCAGTCGATAATATTTTTAAAACTTTGTGTCGCGGGACAGCTGACGCTGCTCGTGGCTCGGAGCAAAAATCCTTTCTGGGCCAAACCTCATCCCGCGCCGATCCTGTTGGGGGCGCTTTTGTTCACCCAGACCATAGCGGCCTGTATTGTTGGTTTTGGATGGTTTGTGACGGCGATTCCGTTAAAGTACATACTGGGAGTTTGGGGATATGCGGTTGCTTGGGTGTTTGTAGAAGACTGGGCTAAACTGCACGTATATCATCATCTAAGCCTTAGCGGAAAACATCACGAAAAATTCCTGGGTCTTGTGGGAGGTACGCTGCATTCACACGCGGGCGCGGGATATACTAAACCGACGCGTGTGCTCGTAGGAGCTAAAAACATGAAAGGTTCGCGGTAAGCGGAAGAGAAAATATGAGTAAAGTTATTATGCGGACAGACAGTGTCAGGGTAGAGGCAGAATTCAATTGTGGACAAACTGCTGTCGCGATCATCAAAGGCCTCGATAGACTTAGCAGCATCAAGCCCGGTGGAAACATCACCGTTACATCAGGGTGATAAAACTTGTAGCGGTACGCTGTGCGGGGCACATACAAAAAAAGCGATCTTTTCGAAGATCACTTTTTTTTGTTAGCTTTTCTTTGACCTTTTTTAGGTTTTTTTAAGGGGGCGAGAAAAGCTAGAAAAGACCCAAAATTTCCAAAGAACTTGTATTATTCCGCATCCAATTCAAGTATATCATGGCATATGCCGAAGGCAACTTTTTCCGGGACAAATATTTTACAAAAAATACGTCCATCACGTTAAAATACGAAATAGTTTTAAGGGTATAAAAAAACTATTTATTTTTATTCGAAACATGCGGAAAATGAGAGTATCGGGGCGTGGATAGGTGGCCGGAACCAGACGATGTTGCCTTCGATATTTAAGTGATGTATAATATAGCTGATAATTAATACAGGGGGAGTAGCTCGTTAACCGGAGCTAAAGCCGATGATGTACCTTACCATATCCAACCTTATTCTGCTGGCCATTGTACTGTGGCTTGTCGGGAGAAACTTCATAAAAAGACAGGATCAGAGGACATTCCAGCGTTTAATAGACCATTTGAACGCCGGGTACTATAAATGCCGCATACGAGATGGCGTTATACTGGACGCGAACAAGAGCTACGCGAAGATCCTGGAACTGGACATGGATCCCCGTGAGATAGTGGGACATTCTCTGGGAGAACTTTTCATATATATCGATGGGGAAGAGAGCATAAGAGAACAGCTTAAGGTCAGAAAAGAGCTTAAGAACTACGAATACCGATTCAAGACGTTGAAGGGGAGAAATAAGGTCGTTCTTCACAACTCATACATCGTGATGGATCCTTACACCAGGGAGGAAGTGGTAGAGGCTCTCGTGGAGGATGTTACCGAAGAAAAGTACGCGTACGAACGCATGAAAGAATCCCAGGAAAAATATGAGAGGTTGTTCAAGGACTCCGGTGATATGGTCATAATCTGCAGGCTGGATGACATGAGCGTTGAAGATATCAATCCGGTTACTGAAGTCATCACCGGGTATTCGGGAGAAGAGCTCAAATCGCAGCCTTTTGAGAACATCCTTCATCCTGCGAGGAGAGGTGAGATGAAAGGCGTCAGGGAAGATCTGCTGTTCAGCGGCGCGGCGCAGCTTGAGACCATGTTCGTTTGCAAGAACGGGACTTACAGGGAAGTCATGATGACGTTCAGTATTGTGGAGATCGCGGAAGACAGATATTTTATGGCTGTCGTCAAGGACATCTCGTCCCTGGTCAAGGAACAGCGTGAGCAGCAGCTTAGAAAGATGGAGTTGGAAGATTTCTGGAAAGCGTCAAGCGAAAGAGAGACGCGAATAATGGACTTGCGTCAGGAGTTAGACCAGCTAAAACAACAGGTAAAACTTTTAAAAGCAAAACAGGAACCGCACAGAAATGGAACAGACGAGTAGTCGGGAACTACAGGGAACAGTATACGAGAGAAAATTAATATTCGCCTCTTTTGAGATCCGGATATTCAGTGTTCTTGTAGGGTTGATCTGCGCGTATCTTATAAGAAATGTGGTTCTCGTAGATCTGCCAGTACAGGTTTTTTATCTTTTTTACGTGTGGCTTGCCCTGATAGTTCCGTATTGTTTTTTGTGCGGGAAGAACTTCTGTAGGACGCGAAGGGCGCTCGAAAACCTTCATATGAGTTATTATTTTATCGGGGTGCTTTTTTCGACGGCATTGATGTACTACCTTGGGGGAACAGCGTGGATAGCTTTTTTTGTGTATTTGTTCGATCTGATATACGCCAATGTCTTGCTGCGAAGGTTGCGGGGCGCTATTGTAACCGCGTCCATAATGGTGTGTTACTTTACTCTGGTCTTTCTTGAGTATAAAGGCATACTTCCGCATGTGCACATAACATGCCTGGAGTTCTCCGCGCATAATGACCCCCGGTATATAATGAGTACCAACATCATAGTCATGGGAGCCATTTTCTTTCTTATCTCATACAGTACCGGTCTTTTTTCCAAGATGAAGGCGAATAGGGAGGCCGACCTTATAGAGTCGATGAACCTGCTGGAAAGCAAATCGTCACAGCTGGAAATAGTCGCTAGAACCCTCAAAAAACAGGTGGCGGAAAATAAGTATCTTAAAAGCGCTACGATGGGATACATAGAAAAAAAGGAGTTCGAACTTGCCAGCGCGAGAAAAGAGCAGGAAGAGCAGATCGACAAACTGAGGAAGACCCAGAAATCCATGTTCTTTATGATAGAGGACCTTAACGAGATGAGCGCCCAGCTCAAAGACGCGAGGGACCATCTTGAGGACAAGGTAAGAGAGCGTACAGACGAGCTTTTAAGTATAAGCCAGAAACTGCACAGAAGTGAACGGCTTGCTTTTCTGGGGAAACTGGCTGGTAGCGTGACACACGAATTGCGGAATCCGCTTGCCGTTCTCAAAAACGCGGCATATTTTCTTGAAAACAGGTTTAAGGATTCTAAAGATGAAAAGATAGCCAGGTATCTGGAGATAATCAAAAAAGAGATCACAATAATCGACTCCATAATAGAGGACATTATGGGATTCGCGAAGACGAAGTCACCCAGTTTCGAGACGGTGTCCCTGCAGGATGTCGTGGAGAACGCCATTTCAGCCATCAACGTCCCTGACCTGGTAGAGGTTCGCAAAGAATTTCCGGATATCTCTAAGATACCGCTTGACAGCAACCAGCTGATGCACGCATTGATGAATATCGCGAATAATGCTATTATGGCGATGAACGGTAACGGGAAGATAACGTTCCGCCTATCTGAGACAGATGGAGAGGTATGTGTAGAGATCGAAGATACCGGCCCGGGTATACCGCCGGACCAAAGAGCTCTTATTTTCGAACCGCTTTACAGCAGCAAACCCAAAGGGACGGGGCTGGGTCTCCCGATAGCAAAAATGATGATAGAAAACCAGGACGGACGTATAAAATTCGAAAGCGAACTAGGAAAAGGAACGGTATTTCGTATTTTTCTGCCCGTCAGAAGGAGATCCTGAGTGAACGATACACAGAGAAAAATAGTGATAGCTGAAGATAACAGGGTCTTGTGCGAGATATTGCACACGATACTGCAGGGTGAGGGATACCAGGTTGATTTTGTCCATGACGGATACGCGCTCATAGCGTACCTAAAAGAAAATCAGGATATCGACGCGGTCATCCTTGACCTGATAATGCCGGAAAAGGGAGGGGTAAGTATTTTTGATACGGTGCGATCGGTTTCCCCGGCATCTAAAGTCATCATATATACCGGATATACAAGCTACAGGCATTCTGTTTTTGCCCGGGAAGCGGACGCTTTCATAAACAAGACGGAAGGCGCTGATAAGCTTCTGGCAACTCTCACAGAGCTCCTCGATTAGATAGTTCCAGAGAAACAGGAATAGATGCACGCGCTTATGAATATTTTACATAAACGATCCACGCAGATATTTTTGATAATATTTTTTTGCGCCATAGTGTATATACCTTCACTTAATAACGGCTTTATCTGGGACGATGACCAATACGTACACAAGAACCCCTGGGTGCAGAGGGCGGACGGTCTGAAGGACATCTGGCTTACCCACAAGACCCCGCAGTATTATCCCCTTGTTTTTACGAGCTTCTGGGTGGAGAACAAGCTTTGGGGAAACAGCCCCTTTGGATATCATCTGGTCAATCTCCTTTTGCATATTTTTAACGCGCTTTTACTTTTTGGCCTTATCCGCAGGATATACCCGCGCGCGGCCTTTCCCGTTGCCATTCTTTTTGCGATACACCCTATACAGGTCGAGACCGTAGCGTGGGTCTCGGAAAGAAAGAACCTGCTGGGATTTTTCTTTTTTCTGCTCACCGCCGTGACTTACCTTAAATATACCGCGACAAAGAAGGCGGAGCAGTTCTATCTGTCGGTAGCATTTTTTATCTGCGCGCTTTTAAGCAAATCCGTCGCTGTTTGTTTTGTGAGCGTTCCACTTTTGTATGAGTGGTGGAAAAATAAAAGAGTGGGACTGAAGGTAGTGCGGGACACCATACCTTTTGCCGCGGTAGGCCTCGCGGGAGCCATTAATACGATATATCTTGAACTTTACCGGGTAGGGGCGCAGGGCACGTCCTGGAGTTTTCTTGCCGTAGAAAGAGTGGTTTTGGCCGGAAGGATACTGTGTTTTTACGTATACAAGCTTCTCGTACCGCTGAACTTTGTGTTTATTTATCCCAGATGGGAGATAAATATTTTTCAGTGGTGGCAGTGGTTGTTTCCCGCGGCGGTACTGTGCGTGTTTCTGGCACTCATACGATATCGAGGGAGGATAGGTCGTGGCGCGCTGGCGGTGAGCATCTTTTACGTTATATCTATTTTTCCCGCACTGGGATTTGTGAATGTTTTTCCGATGAAGTTCTCGTTCGTGGCAGACCACTTCAGTTATTTCTCCGTCGCGGCGTTGCTGTTGATGCTTTCGGCGATGGCATTTTTCATTTCTGATAAATTGAGAGAGAGGATCCCCGGTCCACTGAAAGGGAAGTACGATACGGCTAAATGGGTCTTTTTTCTTGTGCTGGTCGTGGCACTTTCCTGTAAAAGCTATGTCGTGACCCGGAATTATATCAACGAAGAGACGTTGTGGAAAGATGTCCTGGAGAATAATCCGGAGGCGTTTATCGCGTACAATAACCTGGGAACGATATACAGGGACAAAAGAGAATATGATAAAGCGCTGACTATGTTCCAAAAAGCGGTAGAACTCAGTCCGGATGATACATTTCATTACAGTAACCTGGGAAGCGTATACGGGCTTATGGAAAAACCCGCTAAAGCCGTACCGCTTTTTAAAAAAGCCATAGAATTACATCCCGACAGGATAGGGGCGTATAACAATCTTGGGATCGCCTACCTTTCTCTCGGGGAATATGATGAAGCGATCGGTATTTCTGAAAAGACCCTTGAGCTATGGCCCGCTAACGGAGCTTCTTATGACAATCTCGCGGTAGCATACTATCATAAGAAAGACTATCCGAAAGCCGTTCAGAATTGCGAGAGGGCGGTAGCTCTAGGATATGAGATGAACCCGGAACTGTTGAAAGTGCTGGAGCCCTATAGGGGCGCTACGCAGCCAATAGTTGTAGTAAAGAAAACTATCCCGGAACAGACTTTTTATGGTGATGTCCTTTCTTTAAATCAGAAGGGGGTAGAGAAGGGCAAATCCGGAGACCTTGACGGGGCGATCCTTCTTTTTAAACAAGCCCTCCAGCTGGATCCCTCAGACGCGGAAACGTACAACAACCTGGGGTTCGCGTATTACCAGAAAGGCGAAGTGAGTGAGGCAAAAGCGTACTTTGAGAAGGCGCTATCTGTCGACCCCGGCAATTTAAAGGCAAAAACCAACTTGGATTTTCTTCGGAACAAGCATCCGGAGATATAGGGAAGGGGTGCAGGATCCCTGTCGATGTCGGCTTTAAGATCCAATGGCGGAGGGGAGAGGAAAACCAGGAGCGAAGCGACGCAGGATCCCGGGACTCTACGAAAGTCATTTCAAAGAAATGACAAAGCAATCGAAGTTCGCAAGCACCCACCAGTTCGATTGATTACAGAAAACGGAAAAAAAAGGAGCAAGAAATATTTCTTACTCCTTTTTAGAGTTTTCTGGCGGAGGGGAGAGGAAAACCAGGAGCGAAGCGACGCAGGATCCCGGGACTCTACGAAAGTCATTTCAAAGAAATGACAAAGCAATCGAAGTTCGCAAGCATCCACCAGTTCGATTGATTACAGAAAACGAAAAAAAAGGGAGTAAGAAATATTTCTCTTACTCCCTTTTGCGTTTTCTGGCGGAGGGGAGAGGATTCGAACCCCCGGTCCGATAAATCGGACAATGGCTTTCGAGGCCACCGCATTCGACCGCTCTGCCACCCCTCCGCTTAAATTGGGAGAGTATATCAAAAAAACAATACGTTTCACACGAATGCGTTGGCATCCGCCTTCGGCGGATCAGGCCACCGATTCGCTCGGCTTCGCCTCGCGGCTCCTTCGGGCTTCGCCCTCGGTGTCGACCGCTCTGCCACCCCTCCGCTTCGATACCTATATTTTTTCCTGAAAAGAGAAGCGGATATCGAGCCTGCATTGCAGGCGAGATATCTTTACCTCTCCAAACTCGTCAGCGGGCGAGAAGTCTTTCTTTTCTCTCTCGACTGTAATCTTTTATTTCTCGTTCCCTTTTTCTCGCAGCCCCATACCCTCCTCTAATCTCTTCTTGATAAACCAGTTCTACCGGACCACGATATTTGGTATAGCGACACTTGCCACTGTTATGTTCTTTTATCCGTTCTTTAATGTTTTTTGCTATCCCGGTGTAGTATTCTCCGCC
>JAVCCB010000009.1 GCA_030765685.1 Candidatus Tantalella remota
ATGAATGAGATAGTGCCGCACCCGGTTCCTGCGACTTAATGAAAAGTGCCTATATGGTATAATATAGGTTAAATTTATGAAGATAATGTTTGTACATCAGGGGAGAGAGCATCTGGGGATAGAATATCTCTCAAGTGTTCTCAAAAAAGAGGGGCATGAGACTGCCCTTGCGTGTGATCCCGGACTCTTTGGCCCGGAAGACAATGTGTTCTACAGTCCTTTTTTGGAAAAAATATTCAACAATAAAGAGAAAGTCCTGGGGAAAATAAGAGAATACAATTCGGAACTGCTTGTGTTCTCGGTGTATACAAGCACCTATCGATGGGCTTGTGATATCGCGAGGACGATCAAACCGGAAACGGATGCTAAGATAGTATTCGGGGGTATACACGCCAGCCTGGTTCCGGAAAAGGTCATACAAGAGGATTTTGTAGATTTTGTAATAGTTGGCGAAGGGGAGGACGCATTAGCGGAATTGGCAGAAGAGGTAAAAGGCCTTCGGACAAAAGAGAGCGTTTCCAATTTGTGGTACAAAAAGGGAAGGCAGGTAATGACCACGCCGGTTAAGCCACCCGTACGGGACCTGGATGATCTTCCTTTTCCGGATAAAGAGATCTTTAAGGAATACGTTAATTTTCGGGATGATTATATCACCATGACGAGCAGGGGCTGTGTCTTCAGCTGCAGTTTTTGTTGTGAGAGTTATTTTCATAAATTGTATCATGGAAAATATTTTCGCCGAAGAAGTGTCGGATCGATGATTTCTGAGCTGGCCGCAATGAAAGATAAATACGGATTCAGGCGTGTGATGTTCTTTGATAGTATACTTTTCGTAGACCGAAAATGGCTGAAAGAGTTCCTTGAAGAGTACAAAAAAGAGATAGCCGTTCCCTTCAGGTGTGCCGGATACGTTGATTTTGCCGAAAAGGAAAATATCAGGGCAATGAAAGAGGCAGGGTGCTATGCCATAGATTTCGGCGTCGAAACATTCAACGCTAGAATAAGAAAAGAGATATTGAATCGCGACGAGACGAATGAGCAGATACATGAAGCCTTTGCCCTGTGTGACGAATTCCGGATAAGATATGATGTGGACCTCATGATGGGGCTTCCATTGATGAAGGAGAGCGACTATAAGGATGCCGTAAGATTTATGGGCCGGCATGGATATTTCAACCGGCTCAAATGCTACAACTTGGCATATTATCCTCGGATGCCCATAGTGAGCAAGGCGCAGGAGCTGGGCCTTTTAGATGCAAAAGAGGTTGAGAAGATAGACCAGGGGCATGTAGGCGATTGGTTTCACCGGGATGATATCAAAGATATCCGCCATAAGGAGTGGAAGGACAATTTTGAGAAATTCTATAAATTGTATCCGCTTATACCTCCAGCTTGCCGCGAATATCTTCTCAAAGGGAAAAGGTACAGAATATTCCGGTTTGTGCCCGGGTTTATCGTGGTTTTTGGCCAGCTTTTGATCGGAGCGTGGAAGAGGGACTATAGATTCTATATTTATATCAATAACTATTTTCAGCAGATCAAAAGAGCACTGTTTCGGTGAAATTATTTGTTTTTTTGTAACACAGGTATATACTTGGATAAAAGACAAGGGTAATAATACTAAATGGAACACCTCACAGACCATATCGTTTCTTATCTGAACCTTCTCAGGTTCTATAAGGGGCTTTTTTCTATGCCCCGACTCATCCAGGCTGGTCTTGAAACGGTCTTTACGGGCGCGTCGTCTTTTCCTGTGACGATAGACATGATAATCACTAATCGGTGTAATCTGTCTTGTCCCATGTGTTATCGGAGGGGACCCCGCGGAGAGACTTCCAATGATGGAGAGGGCGAGTTGAGCCTGGAGGAGATCAAAAAGTTCATCTCGGAGGTCAAGGGACACCGGCCTGTGATATGTCTGGGCGGCGGGGAACCTTTTATGAGGAAGGATCTCATAGACATAATAAAGGAGATAAAAAGCGCCGGATTAAAGTGCATACTCTATACGAACGCTGTTCTTATGAACGAAGACCGCTCCCAACAGCTGCTGGATACCGGTGTTGACGCGGTGTTGGTGTCACTGTACGCGTGGGGAATAAAGCATGACAGCGTGGTAGGGGAAGAGGGCGCGTTTGAGAAGACTCGGGAGAACCTACGCGCTCTTGTGCGCAAACGGACAAAAGGGACAAAGATACTTGCGAGTACACTTCTCTTGCCGGACAATATAGATCAGATCCCGGAGATGATACGAGCCTTGCGGGAGGTGGGGGTAGACGGAGTAAAAATAGAGGGTTTGAGTTTTCTGACACGGGAAGAATATGAAAAGTCAGCGGAACATCCGGAAGGGATGGATATCAGCACGTCGACCCGCATGAGGGAAGAATATTTTTCAGAAGAATTCGCGGATACGGTGAAGGCATTATCCGCGGATATTCAAAGAGAATTCAGGGGATTTGCCATTTTTAAGCCGCATCTGGGCAGAGAAGAACTGGGCAGGTGGTATACGGAGGCTATTTCCCGCAATGCCGGGTGTTCTTTTATAAGACACTCGGCATTCATAGATCACCGAGGCAACGTATTGCCGTGCCAGTACTTTCCAAAGTGCGTTCTTGGGAATCTTAGAGAAAGCTCTTTTACCTCGATCTGGAACTCAAAGGAATACCGGAAAGCCCGTCGGTCGATAGCTGCCGCTGTTCCGCCCGTATGTTCGAGGTGCTGTAAGAATTAGAAGATATTTAAAGCCGGGAGAAAAAGTGAAAAACAAAAGCGCATATGTAGTGGGGGTGATATTCCTGTTGACCATAGTCTTCTGCGCGCCGTATATACTTCCATTTAACCGGATAGTGGTGGAAGAATCGTATCTTCAGCAATGTTCTTATCTTGACGTTAACCTTATTCCGATTACGCAGAGCAAAGGCATCCCTTTCTGGTCATATCATTTTGGAGGAGGGTACCCGTTCATCAAGCACCCCGAGAATACGGTACTCAGTCCGCTTTTTTATCTGTTGGTGCTGCCTTTCGGCAGCGCGAACGGGATGAAAGTAATGCTGCTTTTTTATTATATGATCGGCTGCGGAGGATTCTTTCTTTTTGCCAGGCGTATTTTGAAATTTGAACGTCCGGCGGCATCATTAAGCACCATATTCTTCGTTTTGAACAGTTTTGTTCCTTTTCAGGTCAATACGGGGAATACCAGGGATCCCGGGTGGCTTTTTCTGCCGCTCGTGGCGTATTTGTTCCTCAGGGCCAGAGAGTCCGGGAAATACATAATATTCTGCGCGGGCATCACCACGCTTGTTCTTTTGAACGGATTTAACCTTTACATGGTCCCGCTTTTTCTGTTCCTCCTGGTGTTCTCTCTAATAAAAGACGCGGGGGCTCCGGAAGGAACGATGAAGGCGATGGCGCTGACCGGTAGGACATTTATTTTTCTAGGGGCATGCACGTTTCTCCTGGGGGCGATAAAAATATTTCCGCTTCTTGAGCTCTTAAGAGAAAACGCTCGCGGAATAGATGATTATGCCATAGCATCTTCGGGAGCTATGACGGCGGGAAAGATGTTTCTGGCGTTCTTTTCCCGGGGTCCGTACGCGGTGGGCAATGAGGCGGTAATGGGGGCTAACGGTCTGGGGATGGGGTCGGTAATGTATTTCGGCGTTATTCCCGCGATGTTCTTCGCGTTTTCATGTGTCTTCTGTTTTAAGAAAGTGTGGAAATATCTCGCGGCGATGGGAATTTTTCTTCTACTGGCCATGGCGAACAACAGTCCCGCGGACCTTTTTTATCCGCTATGGCATTTGCCGCTGTTCCATTCGATGAGAGAGGTAGCCCGGTATTTTTCGTTCCCTGCTGTTTTCATGGCCGCGCTTATCATGGGAGCGAGCCTTTCTTCCGAAATGTTCAGGCGGCTTAATAAAAAATTGAGAATAGCGATATATATCATCGCCGCGATAGCCGCGGTGAATATGTTCGCGGCGAATACCCAATATTTCAGATTCGCGGGAAGGTATCAGGAAGAGATCCCCGCACTAACGGGGGAAGGGGATTTTTTTAACGTGAGCGGAGTGCTTTTGAACAATATCGAGCAGGCTCCTTTTTACCGAAAGAACCGGGCATGGACGGGTAAATATGCCGTCGAGCTCGGACCGGGGCTGCAATATTATCTTTTAAGACAGAATGTGGGCCTTATTAACTGGTTTGGTAACATACCACTGGATGAAAACGCGGCGCCGAAATACGGGGTCACGATCGGTTACGGAGATTACTGGAAAGATCTCAGGTCTGATATCACCAGAAGTAACGGTATCGCTGCCAACAGGGGGTACAAAGGAGAAGGTTATTTTGAAAAGGACAGCAGCAATAAGGTGAAGAGTATGGAATGGTCAAGTAACCGGATCATAGTCGATGTTGAACAGGCGCAACCGGATAACCTGATAATAAACCAGAACTACGATAAAGAATGGGGTTCCCCCAACGGCAGGGTATATGACGCGGGGGGTCTGCTCGGCCTGGAGTTGAGTGGGGCCGGAACAGAAAAAGTAGAACTTATCTATCGACCCGGCGCGCTGTACGCGGGCGCGGCAGTGAGTTTAATAACACTATTGGCTGCCATTATGTTCCTGATGATCCCGTGGATGAAGAGAAAAAAGGGGAGAGAGTAGCCGGTCGCGATAGAGGGGGGCGTGTGTCAGGTCGCCTTGCGTAGCTCGCCGACGATCTTCACAAGGGTTTCCAGCAGTATATCCAGTTCTTCACGCGTGGTCCATTTGCTGATGCTTATGCGGATCGCCTGCATAGCTTCTTCTGACGAGAGCCCGGTTGCCATCAACACCTTGCTGGGGGTCACGACACGCGAAGAGCATGCGGCACCGGTTGAGACATATATGCCCCGGTCATTCAGCCTGGACGCGATCATCTTCCCGGAAACCCCGGAAAAATTTATATTTATATTGTTGCACAGCCTGTTTTTCGCGGGGCCGCTAAGGACTGTGTCGGGGATCAAACCCAGTATATTTTCGATACAGTAGTCACGCAGCTCTGTCATTTTCTTCAAGTATTCCTCATAAAATATTTCAGACGCTTTGCCGAACCCCACGATCGCGTTTGTGTTATGGGTACCTGAGCGCAGGAGGTTCTCTTGCCCGCCGCCGTGGAGGAGGGGCTCTATCCCGATGCCCTGCCTTACAAAGAGAGCGCCCGCTCCGCGCGGTCCGTGTATCTTATGAGCGTTCAGTGTGACGAGGTCAAGGTTCTGTTTCTTGACGTCAAGCGGCGTTTTTAGAAAACTCTGGCATGCGTCGGTGTGAAAAAAAACATTTTTTTTGCGGCAGATAGCCCCGATCTCCTTTATGGGTTCGATGGAGCCGATCTCATTGTTCGCGTGCATGACCGAGACCAGAATGGTGGCCGGGCGGATGGCTTTTTCTACGTCCCGGGGATCGATCAAACCCTCCGTGCTGACGGGCAGATATGTTACTTCGAAACCACGTTTTTCCAGCCAGTCGAAGACGTTCAAAACGCTGGGGTGTTCTATCCGGGAGGCGATAAAATGCGGACGACTTCTGTCGTTGGCAAAAGCCAGCCCTTTTATGGCCAGGTTGTTTGCTTCCGTTCCGGAAGAAGTAAAATATATTTCTTCAGGGGCCGCGTTTATCTTCTGTGCTATTGTCACGCGTGCTTTCTCGACAGCAGCCTCGGACTTGAGGCCGAGCCGGTGCACGGAAGAGGGGTTGCCGATGTTGGTATCCTGGGAAAGTCGGACCGCTTTTATGACTTCCGGATCCGGTTCTGTGGTAGACGCGTTATCCAGGTAGATATTGTGTTTAGGGGCCGCGGAAGCCGCGGATGGGACCATTGCCCGCTTCTTAGGGTCCTGGGCATATACCTTGTCGGTCACATAGTTAAGGTAACCATGTTTCAGATAACAGCAACCCGGCTCTTCCTTGAATGCTAATTTTAGAGGCAGACGTATAGCGTTAAAGAACACGCTGACAACACAGGAGGGCTGGGTGCTGCGGTACTGACTTAGAAAGCCTTTTCCCAGATCTATTCCCATGCTCCTCAAATATTTCGCGCGGTCTTCAGTAGATTTTTTGTACAAGCTCAGGTGACTGAGAAGAGAAAGCGGGGTACTTTCGGATACGACGATCCCTTTTTCATAGTAGGAAGGGGTGATGATATCCAGTCCTGAAGATTTGTATATTTCGCTTAGCAGGTCTTTGACGTCTTTATGCTGCTCAAGAGCGTGTACGTCGTAATAATTGCTCCCGTCGAGAACGTATTGGATATTGTGTTTCTTGCAATAATCGATAGTATATAAGTGCATGGCGACTTTGCAGCCCATGCACCAAGAGTAAAAGAACTTATATTTAAGATTGTCTATCAGGCACTGGAAGAAGTTGCCCCGAACGGAATAGGCAAAATCGCGGATATCTATGATGTTGTGGGTGATCTTGTCGCCGTACAGGCGCACAAGCTGTTTGGCGCTTTTTTCAGACGCCGAAACGCGGGTCATCCCGGGTACTCTGTAAGTGTTGAGTATCAGCTTGTCAAAATCATCTATGCTTCTGACGACGATATAAGTAGAGTCAACGCCTCCGGAGAACAATACGACGCCTGTTTTCACGGGTCTTTCCTTCCTGGTTACGGTACTGTTGCGGGTCATGCGGCTGTGCCACACAAACAAGTCTATTATGGCACAGGGCTATGGGAGGGTCAATGCCGATGTATGTCACGGAAAAGAAGATTTACGATTCGTCGTATAAGATATATAATTAATAAATAGATAAGTTATAATAATTCGCAGACAGGATCTCAATATGTGCGGTATAGCAGGCATTATAGCTCTTGATTCCAGACTCTCGCCATCTGACGTGGCTGAGGGGAAAGGGATGACCGACATCCTCAGACATCGAGGCCCCGACCACACCGGCTATTTTGACGATGAAAGTTGTTTTCTGGGCAATACCCGCCTGAAAATAATAGATCTTTCCGATAACGGAAATCTTCCCATGTCCAACGAGGCCGGCACCGTATGGATCACCTACAACGGCGAGGTCACCAACTTCCAGGAATTGAAGGAAGAATTCCGGCTAGACCAAAAATATAAATTCCATTCCACAACGGACACTGAAGTGGTGCTGCACCTTTATGAGGAGCTTGGCATCAAGTTTCTGGACCACCTTGCCGGCATGTTCGCTTTCACCATATATGACAAAAGAAACCACAGGGCATATATCGTGAGGGACAATTACGGGATACGGCCCGTCTTCTACATGAAGAAAAATGACCGGCTTTATTTCGCGTCGGAAATAAAATCTTTTCTGGACCTAAGAAGATTTAATAACAAAATAGACCGCAAGGCAATGTATGATTATTTTTCACTGATCTATCTGCCGGGGCGCCACACGCCTTTTGAGGAGATCGCGGAACTGGACGGGGGACATCTGCTGGAAGTGGATCTTCATAGCGGAAAAGTGCGCCTGGAGGAGTATTACAGGGTCGACTATAAGGCGGACCAAAGCATGACCGAAAAAGAAGCCTGCGATGGGTTCTATGAGGTGATGCTGGATTCGATGAGGCGGAACATGATATCCGATGCCCCACTGGGGCTGACGCTGTCCGGGGGGATCGACACCAGTTCCATGTTGGCCCTTGCCAAGGAACTGGGCAGAAGCAGCGAGATACATACGTTTTCCATAAAGATGAAAGAGTCCAGTTTTGATGAATCGCAGTATCAGAGCATAATGGTCGATCACGCGAAGCCCATACATCACGAGATAACAGTCGGCCCGGAAGATGTTGTAGACAGCCTCGTTACACAGATGGCCTATATGGATGAGCCAAGCGGGAACGGAGCGGTCATACCCAGCTATCTACTCGCGAAGGAGGCAAAGAAATATGTAAAAGTTCTTTTGTCGGGGGAGGGCGGAGACGAGATCTCAAATGCTTACGATACGCATCTCGCTCACAAGATACAGAAGATGTATACGAAATATCTGCCGGCCCCGATGAGAAAGCTTATTTATTCAGCGGCGCACAGTCTGCCCGTGTCGATGAAAAAACTGAGCGTTGATTTTCTCGCGAAAAGGTTTACCGAAGGGGTGGAGAAAGACGCGCCAAGGGCGCATATGTATTGGAGGCATGTTTTTTCCGAAAAGGAGAAGAAATTATTATTGCAGGCGCCATATACGGATTTCCGGTCTACTGATGATATTTTCGCGAACCTGTTTTACAGGATGGATTTTGAGGACAGCCTGGACAGGATATCATTTCTGGATCTGAAATATTTTTTTATATGTGATCTTATGGTGAAGAATGACCGTACTTTTATGGCAAATTCGGTAGAGGCCCGGTTCCCGTTCGTTGACAGGAAAGTGGTTGATTTTGTCACGACCATACCTTCCCGGCACAGGATCAAAGGGTTTACGGCCAGATACTTTGAAAAGGAATCCATGAGACGTATCCTTCCGGAAAAGATATATAAACGAAAAAGCATGGGGCTCGAGATGCCGCATTCCTTATGGTTCTTTGAAGGGCTGGATAAGGCTATGGAAAAATATTTTACTAAAAAGAACATAGAAAAGGCGGAAATATTCAACTACGGATATGTAAAACAGCTGTGGGAAGAACATAGGCAGAAGAAACGTGATAATGGCAGGGCACTGTGGAGTATCCTGAATTATCTCATATGGTTTGACCTGTTCGTATACAACAAGGATTATAAGAAGTATCTTACCTGAAGGGAGAGGCGGTCAGTCTGAATATAAAAAAGATACAGAACCTTCCCAATACCGGTCTCGGAAAGATCCTGGATCCCGTCAGGTGGTTTAACGGGTACGCGCTTTTGCCGCCGTTATACCTGGAACTTGCCATAACTTACAGGTGTGATCTTGACTGCGGGTATTGTTATCAGGATCAGGGTCGCAGAACATCATATCCGGACATGACGCTGGAGGATGTAAAAGTCCTGGCTTCTAACCTGAAAAATTCATTCCTGATAAAGCCCAGAATATATGTTTTTGGCGGCGAACCGACAATAAACCCTGAGTTTACGGAGATACTGGAGTTTCTATCGGAACAGGGATACAAATTCTTTTTTGCCACCAACGGTATCACCTTCAGGAAACACGCGGAAAAAGTCATGTCTCTTCGGGGGCTTGAGAACGTTATCATATCTCTCAATCCCGGGAATGTCTCCAAGATAGAAGGGCTTATCGCGGAGGTCGACTCCTGCAAAAAGAAAAATGGACCGGTAATATCGGTAAACTGTCCTGTGGATATTGTTCAGGAGACCGGAGTAGAGCTGTTCCACCTGGCGCGAAGAATAGAGAAGACCCCCGCGAAATATCTGACGTTCCAGCATTCCCAGTCAATCTTTGAGGACAGTCGCCGGGGGCGCGCGGAGGACATCATATCTGGGATAAGAAAAGTAAGGGACACCAGCTATAAGATACCGGTTTTTTTCTTTCCGGATATAAAGGAAAAATGTCTCCAAGCCTATTATTTGGATCCGGATTTTCCCGGGCAAAAAAAGAAATGCCTGTTGCCATGGTTCGATATTTTCATACGGCCCAACGGAGATGTGGTGCCATGCGATGAGGTGGACCACGTGGTGGGGAACATAAAGGATGAGAGCTTACGGGATATCTGGAATAACGGTATTTACCGGGAGTTCAGGAAAGGCATACAACAGGACGGGGTTTCTTTCCCCATATGCCGGAGATGCTGCCACCGGCAGTACTGCTGAGAAACATGGAACACAAACTAAAAATTCTTTTTCAGGAGCCTTTCGTCCCGAAAAATATCACCTACGGGATGTTCGCCGCAGGCGCCGGGAATAACACCTTTCCGTTCGGGGTGGCCAGCATCGCCGCCTATATCGCTCAACGGGGATATGATCCGGAATATCTTGATCCGCAGATCGAAGGCATGTCAGAAGAAAAGTATATCGAATATCTTAAACAAAACACCCCGGATGTGGTAGCGATGGGTTCAACTACTCCGCAGATAAAATATACGATACAATGTTTTGAGCTCATCAAACGGTTTTTTCCGGATATCGTAACGGTATTGGGCGGGATACACGCTACCGAAACTCCGGAGGAGACATTGAACTCGACTGGTTCCATAGATTATATGGTTTTGGGAGAAGGGGAGAAGACATTTTACCAGTTGGCTGAGAAACTGAGTATGGGTCAACTTCAGGAGATAGGCAGTCTGTCAGGGGTGGCTTTCAAGTCTTCAGGGCGGGTTATTGTTAACCCGTTCAATGAAGAAGACCGGTTGCCCGAGGAAGAGCTTCCTACGCCTCTTTTTGAGATCTTCCCCATGGATAAATATGTTGCCCAGGTAACATACGCTAAAACATTTCCGACATACGGTTTGCTGGCTTCCAGGGGGTGTCCGTACGACTGTGTTTTTTGCGATTCCCACGTGACTACAGGTAAAAAGACCCGGTATAAGCCGGTAGAGACTGTTATAGAAGAGATACGCGTCCTGAAGGATAAGTATGGCGCCAGAGGTATGATGTTTTTCGACGATACATTCACGGTTAACAGGCAGTGGGTAGAGGATTTTTGCGAGCAATATTCTGATTCCGGGATAGCTTTGCCGTGGGCATGCAACAGCCGTGTAGATACTTCTGATGCCGGATTGCTGAAGACCATGAAAGACGCGGGGTGCTGGTGCATCCTTTTCGGTGTGGAATCCGCTAATCAGAAATCCCTGGATATGCTGAAGAAAGGGACTACCGTCAGGCAGAACGAGAAAACATTGCGCGTGGCACTTGAGTTGGGATATTATGTGTACACGAGCTATATTCTCGGCCTTCCGGGGGAAGACGAGGAAGACGTGTGTAATACCATAAGATTTGCCAAACGGATAGGGAACCAGCTTTCACTCTTTTTTCTTCCCGTTCCGATGCCCGGGACCGAGCTGCAGAAAATAGCGAAGGCAGACGGGGGGCTGAGGGAAGACGCGAAATATGAAGATTATAACCAGTTCGACTTCGCGGATCCCGTATATGTTAATCCCCTGCTGGGCAGGGAAAAAATGAAGGGTCTTCTAAAAAAAGCCTTCATAGAATTTTACATGACGCCCGCGGTGATATTAAGGAACCTGAAAGAGCTTATATTGCTTAAGCAAAGCCCGTATAAATTCTGGCAGGGACTTAAAGGCGTGGCCGGCATAACAAAATTATAAAGAACGGGCGGAGATGGACAATGGGACATGTCTAAAATAAAACTTCTTATATTTAACAACCTGGTATTCATCCTATATGCCGTGGGTGTGGTGACCGGGTTTGTCTACCTTCAGGGAATGGCGACCGGGTTCATCGTTCTTCTGCTTCCGGGGCTGGGCTGGGCCCTGAAATTTGGTGCTGAGGACAATGACATTATTATCACACTTCTGCTCAGCGTCTTTATATCATTTTTCATTTTTCTTTTCGGATTTCTTGGATGTTTTCTGGCGGGAATAACCGTGAATCAATATGTCTTTGCCGGCGTACTGTTCATCGTATCTAATGCGGGCATATTGCTCATTAGGGGCGAGAAAACCCCAGCCATTTACAGATATCAGATGATATTTTTTGCAGCAGTCCTATTGCTGCTGAGCCTTAACGCGAAAAAGATGCCGCTGGTATATGACGTCGACGCATCATATATGCTTACTTCATACGGGCTGGTACATGAGGTAAAGCCGTATAAAAATATTTCCCGCGTTCCGTATGCTTTTGAGCATTCCCCGGGGCCTCTTATGGTAAGCGCGTCGTCTGTGTTCCTGATGGGGGAGGTGGATGAAACTAAAGAAGCATATTTCTCGGCGAAGGAAATAGAAAAGAAATATGAGAAAGACCGTATATGGGAATTCTGGGACAGGATCCCGGGTACGGAGGAATCGAAAGCGGAGGTAGTTTTATCGGGAAAGAAGGAGCTTTTGTTCTCCACAAGGGTCCCGCAGTTTTTCCTGTCGGCGCTTTTGATGCTCATTCTGTGCGAGATCGTAAGAAGGCGAACAGGATCGGTCTTCTACGGCATATTCGCGGCTACGGTATTCCTGGGGCCGGAGATGTTTGTGAGATTGTCCTACGCGGACTACACTACGTCCATACTCTTTATCTCTCTCGCGATGTACTATGTATACGCGTACAGGAAAAAGTCTGTGTTTTGGCCTATTTTTCTCGGATTCTGCGCGGCCTGGATAAACCAGAAAACCGTGATCGTGCCTGTGGCATTTATGCTGGCTGAGATGTGGAGGATGAGAGGGAAAACGACCGTCAGAGCGGCGGGGTATCTGGCCGGATGGGTTCTGGGGCTGGTTACGGTGGCGGTGTACGGCTATTTTCTTAATTGGCAGTGTTTTATACGGAATTTTCTGTTCGACCACGGCGTGACGGGACTCCTGGGCGGCGCAGAAAATATCCCCGGATTTTTTGCCGCGTGGACCAGAGCCGCGCTTTACATGAATCCTGTTGTGTTTTTGTTGTGCATGATAGCGTTGGGCTATTATCTTGTCAAAGCGAGGAAGGACAGATTTTTTGTGGTCCCCGTGTGGTTTTTTGCCGGAGCTTTTGTGTTTTTGCTCTGCAAGTGGCCGATAACCCGGAATTGCGCGGTAGTATATCCGCCCATGTTCATCGCTCTGGGGTGTTTTATAGCATCTAGGGGGCTTTGGGTTAAACGCGGGTTGACGATAGTGGTTGGAGCGATGTTTTGCTTGAATATTTTTGTGATGAGTGACAGTTTTGTTGTCCCGGCACCTTTTTACGCGTATAGGGAAACAAGCAACACATCGGCGACTGTAGCGTCCGCCTACAAAGATTATATAGGGCATAAAGCCCGGTCACTTTTCGGATCCCGGGAAGCTATTCCCCTAGAGAGCAGGGTCGAGCCTCTGGAACGTTTTCCTGAGGCAAGTATGGCTTATGCCGCAAGAGCCGGCGTGCATAAATCCCTAGGGGATACCGGAGAAGCATTGCGGCTGTACCAGAAATCCGTAAGGCTGTATTCCGGGAATGCCGACGCGAACAACAATATGGGAAACATCCTGGCCGAACAGGGGCAAAGCCAAGAAGCGATCACGGCGTATAAACGGGCAATAGAAATAGATCCCGGACAGCCCGGGGCATACCTTAACCTGGGTGTGCTCTATTTACACGAAGGCAGGACACATGAGGCTATAGAACTTTACGAAAAAGCCATCGATCTGGATGCGGACATCGGCGAAGCATATAATAATCTGGGGAACGCGTATCGCAGCCTTAAGGAATATGATAAAGCGATACGCGCGTATGAAAAGGCGATACAGATAGACCCGCGATCCAAGGATGTGTATTTTAATCTGGGTAATGCCTATTTTGAGGCAGGCAGTCTGGAGAAGGCCATTGTCCCGTACAGAAAAGCGCTCGAGATCGATTCTGCCGACAAAGGAGCGTATAATAACCTCAATATCGTATATCGAAAAATGGGGATGCTGGACGAGGCCGTTGAGTTGAACAAAGAAGCTTTGAACTGGATGACGGAAAAGGGTAAGGTCTATTATCAGCTGGCGGTCATTTATTATCGGAAAGGTGACTATGCCACGGCGGTAATGTATTACGACAAGGCCGAAAGGGGAGGAGTTGGCAACAAGGCCATGCGAGAAGCTCTGAAAGCTTACTATGGGGCAGATGCTGCAGCGGAGTAGCGGGTGCGCAGCACTATTCACGTGATTCTTGATGCTGTTTTAGCGCTTCGAGATAAGCGGGGTTGGAAAACCCCAGAGCTTTTGCCCTGCCGGCGTATTCCGAGGCTTTTTCGTACATCTCGCGGTCAAAATATAAAAGAGATATTGTATAATACGCGCGGGCGTGGCTCGGATCTATTTTTAGTATACGCTGGTATGTTTCCAGAGCCTTATCATATTCCCCGGATTCATGGTAAATGGTCCCCAGAGTGAAAAGGACTGCCGTATTTTCAGGTTCTGTACGGAGTTTCTCCTTATATTGAGAAATGATATCCTGATATTGTTTGAACAACGCGTCATAAACAGGTTTGTTAGCGGGCTCCAGCGACGCTGCTTTTTTCATCGCGGATAAAGCTCCGATGAAGTTACCTCGGCTATTAAAAATATGGGCGATATTCACGTAGGCATTCGCGTTATCGGGATCAATTTCCACCACGTTCATGAACAGTTTCAGAGATTCTTCATTACGGCCACGCATCCCGTACAGGACACCCAGGTTGTTGTACGCGTCCGGATACGATGGGTCCTGTTCGATCGCTTTTTTATATGAAGAAATGGCTTTATCAATCTCACCCGTTTGCTGATAGCTTATGCCGAGGTTGACATAGTTTTTAGCGTTCGAGGGATCTAACTGTAGAGCCTTCTTGAACAATGTCAGTGATTCCATATTGTTGTTCATCTTGCCCGCGAGTATTCCCAGATCGGCGTAGGCAACCGCATTGTCTGGGTCGAGCTTTATAGCTTGCCTGAAAGCTTCCGCTGCTTCAGGGTAACTTTCCAGTGCCATGTAAGTTTTGCCGAGGTTAGTGTGTATTTCGGATGAATAGGGAGTGGCCAGCAGCTGGGTTTTGTGCAGCCGCAGGGCGTCCTCATACCTGCCCAGCTTGTCATATATTATCGAAAGATTATCATAAGCCTTACCCCGGTAAGGATTGAGGGACATCGATTTTTCGTACAACTGAATAGCCCGGTCGGTCTGCCCGCTCACATAATAGGTATTAGCAAGGTTGATATATGAATCCATATTAGAGGGATTTATAAGCAAAGCTTTTTGAAAGTGGTCTCTCGCGGAGGGGAAGTCACCGGAGGTTCCGTAGATCACGCCGAGGTTATTCAGAGGGTTTTCGTATAACCGATTGAGTTCTATCGCCTTTTGAAACAGGGGTATCGCTTTTGGCACCTGTCCGGCATTGCTGTAAACGATACCAAGGTTATTATACGCCCTGGAAGAATGGGGAGACCGACGAATAACGTCTTCCCAGAAGACTTGAGGGTTTTTCCAGTCACGGTTACGGACAAAAGTAATCAAGCAGTACGGAACGAAGATAAGCAGGAATATCTCGACGGCCGCGAACTTTGCCACCTTTGCCGGCATGTGCCGACCGCGCGTTGATAACAGGCGAATAATACCGAAAGCCAGTATCACGCAGAATCCAACGGAGGGAAGATAAAGGCGCTGTTCCGCGACAGGCCTGCCGTAGAGGAAAAGTATGTTGCTGACCGGCAATAAAGTCAGGAATATCCAGAAAATTGAAAATGAAAGAATGCGATACCGCCGGAAAGTCCATACACCCGCTGCCAGCAGTATCAGGATCAAAGCTGTGGACAGCAGGACAGACGGGTCGAGTGCGGAGTCAGGTGCTATAAAAAGACGCTCGGCTGACAGGTTGACGGGGAACGCAAGCAGCCGCAGGTAGCAACCGAGAGTTTTCGGGATCGCGAGGATGTTAGAGTAAAACCCTATCTCTGCGGTTTGGAGCGCCTCTTTTGTCACCAGCAGACCAAGCGCCGATATTTTAAAACAAAGAAAACCCGCCGTCATGGCAAAGAACGGGAGGGCCGCTGTTATTCCGGACTTGTAGTTGTCTCGCGGCATAAAACAGAGCACGTACAATATCAGGATCAGGGGCAGTGGGAGGGCGCTTTGTTTGGAACCCAGGGCACAGACATACGCTACAAGAGAGAGTGGGTAAAAGATCCATAACGAACGGGTCTTCTTATGCCGGATAAAGACAACAAAACAAATGACTGCAAGAATAAAAAAGACTCCGCCAAGAAGGTCTGAACGGTTCTTTACCCAGGTTACCGCTTCAACGTGAACAGGGTGCGCGGCAAAAAGCATGGCGGACAGTAACGGCAGTCGGCGAAGCTCTTTTTGCCCCATCGTTAAAAGGCACATCAGGGCGTAGATCAAAAGCGTGCATGCCGTGTGAAGTATAAGGTTTGTTAAGTGGTATCCCTTGGGGTCGTTCTTCCAAAAGGCAAAATCTACAGAATAAGAAGTCGCGACAAGAGGCCGGTATATTCCTTTTGTACGATAGGTGACATGGCGCCAATACTCTGGAGAAAAAAGGGACGGTATGTACCTTATGTTTTGAAGATATTGATCCTCAACTATCGCCTCTTTGTCGTCCCAGACGAAGGAATTCCCCAGGGTATTGGAAAAGATCGCCGCGCAGACCACAACAAGAAGGAAAAGGCAGACAATATGAAAGCGAGTATTTCCGTCAGTCTTTATCATCAGAGCTTTTCTCCGTTCTATAGGGGGCTAATAGTCTGAGATAGGCCGGATCCGATCTTCCCAGCCCGGCGGCTTTGTCGTAGTAGTAGACGGCCTTAGCATAGTCCTTAAGGCGATAATACGTAACAGAAAGATCGAAATACGCGCCCGCGAAACGGGGGTTGTTTTCAACGGAATCTTCAAGCAATTGTATCCTTTTATCGGTCATCCCGAGACGTTTGTATGTCATGCTCAGGTTCCCGTAAGCGGCTGTATCATTCGGCGCGAGTTCTATAGTTTTTTTGTAAGCTTCCGCCGCGGCGGGAAAACTGTTTGATTCATAATATGCGTTACCGAGGTTGAAATAAGTGTCCGCCGCGGCGGGGTCTATTGTCAGAGACCTTTTGTACGCATTGATAGCAGCATTGTAATCTTTGCCGGCGCGATACGCGTTCCCGAGATTGTTGTAAGCGGAAGTATTCTCGGGGTCCAGCTCTATAGCCTTTGCATACTGGCCGAAAGCATTTTTCATAGCCCCTATCGCGGCATACGCTACCCCCAGGTTTACGCGGGTCCTCGCGTTGTCCGGATACCGAGCGACAGCCCGCCGCAGCACTTCGATAGATTCGGGGAACATGCGCATATCGTAGTATGTATTAGCCAGGTTATCGTACGCGGGATAGCCGTTCAGGGGGCGCGCATAAAGGCCTGCCGGGGTCTCATGAAGTTCGATAGCTTTTTTGTAAAACATAACGGCGCTTTCGGCATCTCCGGATTGACGATAAGTATTAGCCAGGTTGTAGTTGGCCCTGGCAGAGCCGGGAGAGGAGGCTACCGTATCGGCCCATAAGGTCAATGGGTTTTTCCAGTTTTTGTTTCTCGAAACCGTCGTCAGGGAGAAGGACAGGAAAAGCCCCACGGCAAGAAAAGTGGACACGCTTTTAAATATTTTGCGGGAACCCTTAGAAGTGCCTGCCGCGCCAAGCTTGAGTATGCAGAGGCCCAATAATACGCAGTATCCGACGGAAGGAATGTAAAGGCGTTGTTCCGCGATCGGCCTGCCGGCAAGAAAAATAATATTTGAGAACGGCAAAAGTGCCAGAAGGACCCATGAAAGTGAGAAAAAGAAGAGACGGTAACGCCGCCAGGACCATAGAGCAAATAGCACAAGGATGATCGTTCCCGAAGACAGAAGAACGGCCGGTTCGCCGAAAGATGAGGGTATACTTATAAGGCGTTCAGCATTAAGAGTGAAAGGATATGCCAGCAAGTAAAGATAGTACCCAATGGTTTTAACTACCAGAAGAACATGGGAATATAACGGCAGCCCTGTTCCGACATCATCGTTGGGTACCAGCATTCCGAGGACGAATATCTTGAACGCGAGAAAGAGCGCCGCAACTATCCAGAAAGGGGCGGTACGGGTCGCATTTTTCACAAGATCCTCCCGGGGAAGGAAACACGCGACATAAAGCAGAAGAATAAGCGGCAGGGTCACGGCTGTTTCCTTAGAGGCTAGCGAAAAGAGAAAGCATAAAAGACCGCCGACATAAAACCCGCTCCCCTTGATGGTATTTTTCTTCCGCAGAGACGAGGCGAACAGTATAAAAGATGAGAGAAAGAAAAATGATGCCAGGAGATCTGTCCGGTTCTTTATCCAGGCGATAGATTCTACGTGCACCGGATGAGACGCGAAAAGAACAGCAGAAAGAAATGCCAGCAGGATCAAGGGGGATCGTTTTTCTTTTGGCAGGGGATCTTTGCCGAGCGCTCCCGCCAGAAGAAGTACGAGTAGGTACACCAGAAGCACGTTGGCCGCATGCATCAACAAATTGGTGGCATGATACCCCGCAGGGGACAATCCCCATAAAGCATGATCGATCGCGAAAGTAAGGGTGCTTACGGGGCGGTATTCTCCCGAGGCGCCCGAGGGAGGGGCTTTCCAGTAACTTACAGAAAATATCGCGGGTATGTTTTTAAGATCGTGCACAGAGGTGTCTCTTGCTATAAGGTCATGGTCATCCCAGACGAAGGAGTTCTGCAGGGTGTTCATGAAAAGCGCCGCCGTCAATAGCAGCAACAGGGCAATATTGATAATATGTTTTTTTCGAATATCATTCATGATAAGCCACAAAATCATCATCTTTTGTAGATATTTTCTCTTGCCGGAAGACCATGTCAATGAGACCCCTAAATTTTCTTTTAAACTCCGAGAAGGACCGGATATTCAGTGAGGATCTCCACAGAAATCCGGACCTGGTGTAAAAACTTAAATATGCCCATCGGGCTAAACGATCTATATCGGGATTAGAAAGATCCGTCCACGGACGCGGTAGCGACCGATCGGTCTCTTTACCCAAGACCCAGTCTTTCCAGTAATCCTTACCTGTTTCTCGTACCATCTGGTCCCACAAAGGGGTCAGTGGCTTAGCCAGACATTTAGAGAACTGTACATAATCAAGGTCCAGCTCTCTGGCAAACTTAACGGTTTTTTTTATGGTCTCTGTTGTTTCTCCAGGAGCGCCTATAAGGAAGAACCCTAGAGTCTTAATGCCCAAAGCTTTTGTCGAGGTCACCGCATCCCGGATTTGTCCCAGCGTTATACCTTTGTTGATCCTGTCCAATATCTCCTGAGACCCGGATTCTATGCCGTAATATATTCTTCCGCAACCGGCATCTTTCATCAGGCGCAGGAGATCCGTATCTATTCCTATTCTGGAGCGACAGGCCCAAAGGATGTCGAGTCCACGGTTCAATATCTCTTGGCATATATTCATTGTCCGGTCTTTATCTATCGTGAAATCATAATCGAAGATATCTATTTCCCGGATACCGTATTTATGATAACATTCTTCCATCTCGTTCACCACGGTCATTACGCTGCGGGGATTATATTCTGTTCCGCCGGCTTCACAAAAACTGCAGGTAAAAGGACAGCCCAGGCTGGTAACCATTACTGTAAAATTTTTGCGTTCTGTGGGAAATTCGGCGTAAAGGTGGTTTGGCAGAAGATTCCTGGCGGGGGAGGGGAACTTGTCGAAATCTACAGGATTAACAGGCGTAAGCTTTATCTGTCCGTTTTCTTTGTACGCCAGCCCGGGGACATCTTTAAAATGGCACGTGCCCTCGAGAGCAGAGAAGAGTCCGGGGATGGTCTCAAGAGCATGTTCGATGACGCCGAAATCTATTTCAGGATGGATGAGGGATTCTTCGGGATATACGCGGAGATTATATCCACCCACGACCACGGGTACATCCAGTGCTTTTTTGAGATATTTTATCCATTCCAGGGTTTCCGGGAACATATAAGTCGTCATGGTGAACCCGATGATGTCGGGATCGAACGCCCGTAGACGCTTGAGGGTTTCCTCTTTGGTAAGCTCCAGAGTTCTGGCGTCTACTATGGTAACGTCATGTCCGGCTTCGCGTGCGATAGCCGCGGTCCAGGCCAGCCCCATGGGAGGGAACATTCCGAAGTATTTTTGGACAATACGGATATTCTCTTCGTGGACCTTGTATTTGAAAGGATTAAAAACTCCCGCGAACCTCATAGATCAAAAACTCCTGATGATGTTAGGATGAGAAACAAGATTATATTTATTATACCCTATAGGAACGGGAAGGCAAAAAATAACCTAGTTTAAAAGTGAGCAGGTTGAGCTGGTCCTTCCGCCGCGGGTTGACAAAAAATACCGGCTATGCTACCATTTTTATCTAACATTGTGGTTACGGTGGCCCCATCGTCTAGCCCGGTCAGGACACCAGATTCTCATTCTGGCGACAGGGGTTCGAATCCCCTTGGGGCTACCAAATAAAACAACCTGCTTTCTGGCAGGTTTTTTATTTAATACTACTCTCCTGGAGTCGAACGAGAATATCTTCGCCTCTCATCCCCCAAAGTTCCCGAGTTGGCGAGGAAACAAGAACAACCGAAGATAGGAATGGCCTACCGAAGGACAAAAATATTATTCCAGCGAGAGCGAAAGCGAGAGCTGGTAAGATGAAATGAGTCCGGAGGCGCCGAAGGCCGAAACGAACGTCATCCCCGCTGAAGCGGGGATGACGTAAAAGTATTATTTCCATTTGATTCCCGCTTCAGCGGGGATGACGATGTTCATCTTTAACCTGGTTAGTTTGAAGAGTAAACTGTCAACAGGGAACTGTGAACAGCGCTATATCTTATAGCTTTTCAGCATCGTCCTATTTACCGTTTACTGTTTACCGTTCACTGCGTGAGCTGTTTTCTTGCACTTTTATACACTGAACTTTACAGAGAGGATATCCCCGTCCTGAACGAGGTATTCTTTGCCTTCAAGGCGGAATTTTCCCGCGGTCTTTACTTCTCGTTCGCTTCCCACGGCTTTGAGTTCATCATAGGAAAAGATTTCAGCACGAATGAAACCGCGCTGAAGGTCGGAATGGATCTTTCCCGCGGCTTCTACCGCGGGGGTGCCGGAAGAGATCGTCCAGGCGCGTACCTCGTCTGCTCCTACCGTGAAAAAAGATATCAGGCCAAGTGTGGTATAGGCGCTCCGGATGAACGTGTTCAGGGAGAGCTCTTCAATACCGAGGTCATCTAGAAACGCTTTTCTGTCGGCTTCGTCCAGCTGACGGATCTCCATCTCTATATTCGCGCACATGGCCATTGAATTTGATAATTTTGATACTACCGAGGATGTCTGCTCTGAGCGCAGATCGTCATCAGAAACATTCACAAGAGCGAGATACGGCTTGAGGGTCAGGAACTGGAAGGATCTGATAGCTTTTTCCTCCTGGTCGGTAAGCTCTGCCTCTGACGCCGGCTGTTCGTTTTCCAGTTTTGCCATGACTTTCTCGAGGACGGAAAGTTCGAGCTTATCCACGTCGGTCCCGACGCCCTTATCGACTGTTTTTTTAAGTTTTTCGATCCTTTTTTCAGCGAGGGACATATCGGCTATCATAAGTCCGACCTTGATCTGCTCGTAATCCCGTACAGGATCGATGCTGTCAAGAGGATGGAGTACGTTCGGGTTGTTGAAAGCGCGTATGATGAAAACAAAAGCATCGACTTCCCGTGCCGCGGCGATGACTTTGGGATCGGAAGAATCATTTATACCGCCGGGGATATCCACGAATTCTATGTCGGCGTGAACGGTTTTTTTAGGCTTGTACAGGTCGGACAGCCAGTCGACCCTTTCGTCCGGAACCTTGACCATGGCGAGATTTGCTTCGATCTTACCGTATGTGCCGACCTCTTTGTTCGCGCCGGTCATGGCATTGAAAACGGTTGTCTTGCCGGATTGCTCCAGGCCGATTATCCCCAGCTTCATAATAACACCTAATCCTTTTCTTTTACGGTCACTCTTTTGCGGCCGGTAACGTTAAGTTGTATGTCGCGCGCGCCTACGCGGAAGGCGGTTTTTTTGTTTTTCAGGGGCAAGCGAAGTATCTCGGTCTTGGTCGAGTCCTCCGCGCCGTTTACAGTAGTTTTTTTAACCAGTATGCATCCCGGGGCAAGTCCCTTGTAGCTATACCGGATAAAAACGGGGCCATTGGCTGAGTCAGTGTAATGCCTGAGCAATCCACCCCCCAGGGCTACCGGTGCGTCTGTTACTATGTGCAATTCGTCCTGCACGCAGAATCCGAGATCGCATACGAAAAAAACGAATAAGAGTAAAAAAACGAGCTTCTTTGTCATGCCAGCTAATAATAGCATGAAAAAAAACTTCCCGCAAGCGGGGAAACAGGACAACATGTTTGAAGATTCACGCTGACCTATGATATACTGTTTAAGCGCAATAGTGAGTTTGACCTAATACCAGAGGGAGGATACAGGTGAAGGCCTGGGGGAAAAAGAACGATATACGGGAAGAGGCGCAGAGCAGAGGGGGTGCCGCAAACGGGGTAACTCTATCCCCGTCGGCGACTTCGGGCAAGTACAGCCGTAAAACGATAATAGTGGTCGCTCTTCTTGTCTTTTTCGTCGCGTTCATGGCGTATGCTAATACGTTAAAGGGCGATTTCATCTGGGACGACGAGTATCTTATCCTGAATAACTCACAGGTCAAAAGTTTCGTACACCTGCCGAATGTGTTTAAGACATATGTGGGATACGGCAGCGAGAACATAAACAACTTTTACAGGCCCATACAGGAGATATCTAATATGATAGATTATTTCCTTTGGGGCGAGTATCCTTTCGGTTTTCATCTTACCAATGTCGTTTTGCACGCGCTTGTCGCCGTTATGGTATTCATTTTTCTTTATTACCTCGCGGGGGACGTCATAGCGCCGGCTGTGGGAGCGCTGTTCTACGCCGTACATCCTGTTCATTCGGAAGCGATAGCGTATATCGCGGGCCGGGCTGACTCGCTATACGCTGTTTTTATGCTGTTGTCGATCGTAATTTTTATGCGGTTCGCGGAGCGGGTCAAGCGCGGGAATATGGCGCTGCACTTGTATGTGCTGTCGGTACTTATGTTTGTATTGTCCCTGCTTTCGAAAGAGATAATAATAAGCATGCCGTTGCTGATATTCCTGTATATGTTCTTTTTTCTGCGAGGGCGCGACGGGAACGAGGCGTACAAGAAGCTCAAATGGTCCTGGGTCCCATATGCCGTGATAGTTGTGGTATATGGATACCTCAGGCTTACGATACTCAGCTTTGCCGACATAGCGCCCGCGTCAGTATTCAATAAGATCCCTCTTTTGTATCGCCTGCTCACGTTTTTCCGTACGGTAATCGTATATTTAAAACTGCTGGTGGCGCCTGTGGGCCTTCACATGGAAAGATCTATATCGATATCAAAAAGTCTTTTCGCGCCGTCTTCACTTCTGGCCCTGCTCCTCATAGCTGCGATAGGGTGGGCAGCATATGTCCTTTACAAAAAGAACAGGCTCGCGTCCTTTGCTATAGTCTGGTTTTTCGCCAATCTGTTGCCGGTATCGAATATAATCGCCATTAACAGCTTTCTCGCTGAACACTGGATATATATGGCATCTATAGGGCCTTTTCTGCTGGTGGGGATGGCGGTGGCCTGGGGATATAAAAAAATACCAGATAAGGTGTGGTTCCGGCTGCCCTATGCGGTTCTTATAGCCCTGACTCTGCTGGTGTATATGCGGATGACGACAATAAGGAACCAGGATTGGAAGGATGAGATCTCCTTTTTCAACAGCACGCTGAAACACCACCCCCGAAACGCGCGCCTCTATCTGAATCTGGGTAATACCTACTATGAGAATAAGCAGATAGACAAGGCGATCGAACAGTATCAGAAGGCGATCAACATAAACAAAAAATATGCCGTAGCTTACGGGAATATAGGGAGTGCGTGCCTTCATCAGGGTCAGGTAGATAAAGCAGAGGAGTATCTCACTACGGCGCTTGCCATAAAAGATAATTATCCGATCGCTCATTACAATCTGGGCATAGTGAAATTCAAGAAAAAACTGTATAAGCAAGCTATAGAACAACTTACGATAGCTACCGGGCAGCTCCCGCAACTTTTTCAAGCCTGGAACATGCTGGGGAGGACTTATTTGAGGGTAGGGAAGGTCGAAGAGGCCAGGCAGGCTTTTTCGAAATCTCTCATGATAATGCCAAAGCAACCGGATATTCGTCGGGCTCTGAGCAGGATGGATGAGTTCAAGGCCGCTGAGATGAAAAAACGCCGCAAGTAAATCCCAATATCTCTCTAAATAGCAGATAAAGTGGAGCAACACGCTCAACATATGGTTTAAAATAGTTCAAAATGCCCACAAATATGCCAAATATGAATAAAAATACGCATTTCAACAAAGGTATTGGGGTCCTCATAGGAACCATAGAGGTCGTTTTTGGTTTTTTGACACTGATAGCAAGCACAATAGTCCAATTCGGCCATTTTTCGGAATTTTCCCCAAAACCTGTAAATGTATATGTTTTCGTAACGCTCTCATCCCTGGCGGGGGTAGTTCTTGGGGCAGGACTTCTCAAGGGGAAGGCCTGGGCACGGATCCTGCTGGTATGTTTTGCGGGTTATGTTATCCTGACCAAGATCCTTGTCTATTCCGGGTTGCTTTCCTTCGGGGGCACAATGTTAACAGTTATCCCTTCAGGCGCAAAAGACGCCATTTCTCTTCTATACCATTCTGCCATAGTAATTTTTTTATCCAGAAGATCACATCGATAGGACATATCATGCTTTCGGTTTGACCCTGCGGATATTCCGGGAAAGGGCGCATATTCTGTATAATAAGTATTTTTTAAAGGTAGATTTGACTTTTGGCATATTGTTGTGTATATTACTTTAACTAGAGTCAAAAGTTAGATTTCTATAAAAAACTGCAGAAACTAGATTTTTATTTTTTACGCAGGAGGGTAAAATGTCAAAGCCTAAGAGGAAAATACAAAATTTTCGGGTATGCCCCGAAGATGAAAAAATGCAACTGGGTTTGAGTGTTTTTAACGCACTCAAAACCGATCCCGGCCGACCGATAAAAGCCGTCGCCCAAAAGGCGGGAGTGCCGGAAGGCGCGGCAGCGGATTATATCAATTCGTGCGTGAAGGAAGGGCTCCTTAAGATCGCCGGCGCGGGAGACGGGGCGGTGGAGTTCGATGGAGCGCGGAAAAAGAGCCTGGGCGTCGGATTCTGGAGGGACCAGTGTATCCTGACCGTTATGGACGTATCGGGAAAGGTCGAGGCTTCGGAAAAAATACAGATAGCCCCGATGAAGGAGTTTCGCGGAAAAAATAAAGAGGTAAAAGAGATCATAGAGAAAATTAAAAATGAGACAGCGCTGGCGGGCTCAGACTTTATTTACGCGGGTGTGGCTGTTCCCGAAGTCATGAGGGAGAGCAATGAGAAAGCCGCGGAAATACTTGGCGAAGGTGTTAGTCGGATCTTTAGATGCGATGTGTTCACGTGTGGTGAAGCTACCGCCGCCGCGTACGCGGAGACAGATAAAAGAGAGGGAGAAGAAGCGGTCCTGTACGTTTTTTCCGATATAGGGACAGGTGTGGTCATAAAGAACGAGATGATATATGAAGCAGTCGATGACACATCTTCGGATGATTCCTATTTGAGACCCTGGAGCCAGTTCAGCATCGTGGAGACGGCGAAAAAACTTGTCAATAACGGTGTGGGAACTGATATCGTGAATATGGTGGGAGGAGATATCGAGAATATAACGTTGCCGGTCGTCTTGGCGGCAGCGGATAAAAAGGATGAGCTGGCAGAGGACCTTATAAAAAGGACGGGACTTGCCCTCGGGGTGAGAGTCGCTTATCTGGCTAATATGTTCAGGCCCGATGTCGTAGTGCTTGGCGGCGGCACAGAAGGAGAAAAAGGGGATTTTCCACAGTTCGTTCAGGAAAGTGCTGATCGATTTTTAATAAAAGAAGCCAAGGAGGCCTTGGAGATAGTTCGAGGGGTCCTGGGGGCGGAAGCATCATCTATTGGAACGGCGTCATTGTGTCGCCGAGAAATATTTATGGAGGTATAGAGATGGAAAAAAAGGAACGTACGGAAAAAAGCTGCATCATCTGCGGAAAATCGTTCATTGCCAACAAGTACAGGCCCAACCAGGAGGTATGTTCCAGCCTGGAATGCCAGTACCAGAGGCAGCTGACTAACATGAAGTCCTGGCGGGTAGCTAATCCCAATTACTTCAAGTACAAGGAGTCCCAGGATAAATCATGGAAGCAGGCTTGTCGCGAGCGATCCCTGGACTGGAGAAGAAAACACAAGGAGTATCTCCAGCTGTACAGAGAAGCCAACAAGGAAAGACATCGGGAGTACATGAGGGATTACATGAGAAAGTACCGCCGGCAAAAGAAAACCGATCAGGATACTTCCAGTGAAGGAACTTCCGAGGAGAAATAGATCGTGTCTCTGGCAGTATGTTTCTTGTGGACTTGCAGAGGGTTGAACGTAAATTATGTCTTAGGAACGGGATGTCTACGATGTCCCGTGAGCTTTAAAGGGGATATAAAAGGTGACGGGCAGAAAGAATAAAAAAATTCAGGGCAGAAAGAACTTGAGAAGGTTTTTGACGGCAGGAGTGTGTTTTCTCCTGGTGTCATTTTTTCTTACCGGAGGAGTCCTTGCGCAGGATGAGGGCAAAGAAATACACCGTCTTTTGGACAGCGCCATGGACAATCTTTCCGAAGGCAGATACACAAGCGCGCAGGAGGACGCCCGGAAAGTGCTGGTTTTTGAGGAAGATAATCTTGTAGCCAAAGAGATACTCGAGGATGCCGCGAAAGAAAAGGCCGAAGCTGACCTGAAGAGGCAGGCCGAAGAATATGCCCGACGAATGATCCGCGAAGAAAAGCCGACGCCTGTGCCGGTCGATCGAAATGCCAGAAAACGCGCCGAGCAGGTAACCACGTATCTCGAGCAGGCGCAGAAGGCGGCGGATGCGCAGGAGTTTGACAAGGCCCGAAAATACGCCCAGAAAGCGTCCGAGGCGGATCCTGAAAACCCTGCCGCGGTCCAGATGCTGGACAATTTACAGGCGGCAGAAGCTATTTTCACGGCGGAGCAGGCACATCAGACCGAAGAAGAAGAGAAAAGAAAGATGCTCAAAGATGCCCGGGCAGAAGCGGAGGAGCAGGCTCAAAAAGAGAGGGTAACGGCACAAAAGGTTTCTCATTACGTCGCAAAATCCAGAGAATATCTTTCCAGAGGAGATTACAACAACGCCAGAAAATACGCATACAAGGCTCAGGTCGAAAGTCCTACCGATAGCGAGACGCTTACCCTTCTTACCGACATAGCCCAGGAAGAACTTTTTGGACCCCGTGAAAAGGAAGCTGTCTCTCAGGCAAAGGGAGTGCAAAAGGCCATAGAAGAAGATCAGAAGAGAGGAGACCCCTTCCACTCGCATGACGAGCCTAAGGGGTGGATAGACCATATTAAAGACATCTTCACGCCGAGAAAATTCTCTTTAGGAGAAGTGCGGGAAGGCAAGGTCTATACGATAGACGAATGTGTCAACATAGCGATGAACAGAAGCCAGCGAAAGATAATGGCGGATCAGCAGGTAAAACTTGCCGAGATGAGGGTGTGGGAGACGCGCAGGGATCTTTTTCCTGAGATCACGGCTGTGGCAGAGCTATCAGAGGGAAAAGTCGGAGGTAATAACTATCAGAGGCATTATCGGGGGCAGAATTACAAGGTAGAGGTCAAGCAGACCGTTTTTGACGGGATGGGAACATGGTTCGAACTGAGACAGTCGCAGACAAACCTTGATATAGTGAAACTGGAGAGGGAAAAGATCCTGAATGAGATCGTTGAGGATACGAAAAAAGCGTACTATAGCCTGGACAAGACTAACAAAGCTCTTGTTATGCAGATGCGAAACCAGGAAACGGTCGAACGCTTCTACGGTATGATGGAAAAAGCGCATGAAGACGAACTGGTTTCCACGGTAAACTATCTTAATGTCAAGGGGCAGAACCTGCAGGCGGACTTTCAGCTTACCTCAGCGGAAGAGGACGTTAAGCTTGCTAAGATGATACTTTTTCAGGTGATGAACATGGAGCCGGAGGAAGCGATCAATATAAAACCGGTAGAAAGGCCGCAGGAGAAGCTTTCCATAGGGCTGGAAAACTGTTACGAGCTCGCGCTGGCGAACCGGCCGGATTTTAATGTAAAGAAAAAGACCATCGAGTATTACGATTTTGAGAGAAAGATGATGAAGGCGAAGGGCTGGCCCAAAATAGATTTCCATGGTTCTTTCGGCGCCGCTAAGGAAAATTACAGGCCGCTCTTTCTGGACGCGGATCATACCTCTGACCTTTCCGGTTCTCCGAACAGGGCCGGCAGGGTGTTCGAACCCGAATGGTTCGCCGGAGTAAAAGGGAGCTGGTCATTTTTTGGGAACACTCTGGAATACAATTATGTGAAAGAAAAATGGGCGCCGACAGTCTCGTCGTTTCGCGGATCGGAAAGTATTACCAGCTATTATACGGTTAAATTCCTTGATGACCTCAAGTATTTTTCCAATCTGCAGGAATCAAAAGTAGGGTTTGAAAGAGCCAAATATGAATACCTTAAGGCGAAAAAAGATCTTCTTGTAGAGGTTAAGGAGCTGTATTTTAAGTTCAGGAAAGCCTTGCTTCTTATGGATGTGGCGGATGCCAAATATGTTCATCAGCAGATGTACCTGGACGTTCTTACGGAAAGGCTGCGTTTCGGTGAGTGGGATATCCCCAAGATAGTGGAAGAGTATAACAAGCTTATAGAAAGCGAACACGCGGTAATAGCCGGCGACAGCGACTACTATATCTCGCTGATACAGCTAAATCAGGCAATCGGGATCTCAGATTATTTCAAGCCCGGTTATGAAAATACAGAATACAAGGAATGGGTGGACGCGCGAGATACGCGAAACGATGCGGAAAAATACGCTAATGCCCGGTTGGTGGAAGAGGAAATGGTTCAGGTAAACTCGGAAAAAATAAGCGATTATCTGTTTCGCGCACAAAGAGAGATAGACAAGAACAGGTTTGCCCAGGCAAGAAAGTATGTTAATCGGGCGCTTGAGCTGGACGAGAACAGCAGTTCCGCCGCCGAGATGCTTGACCGGATAGACGAGGCGGAAGCGGTAGATAACGAAGCCAGGGAGCAGGAAGAAGAGACCGAAAATATAGCCGCGCAGGAAAAGGCGATCGTTAACCAGGCGGAAGAGTACGCCAGGCGGATGATCAAAGAGGAGAAACTCCACAGACAGCGGCAGGATATCGTCCAGGGGGCCCTGGAAGTGTCCAGGGAGGCTCTTAAGCGCGGGGACGTAGAGAAGGCGCGGGAATATGCCGGAAAAGCGTTGAGCATCGATCCGGATAATGCTGAGGCGCAGCAGCTTATGGATAAGGCGGACAAAGCCGCGAGCGGAAAGCAATAAACGTTGGAGGAGCGATATGGGAGATAATGAGAAAAAAGACGTTCTTGGGGAACTCAGGGGCAAAATAGAAGGTTACATAAAAAAGATAGATATTGCCCGGATAAAACAGTCTGTAAAAGAACTGGACATGAAAAAAATAGATCCGGCAAAGATCAAGAAGAACTACATATGGATATTGCTGGGTA
Source organism: Candidatus Tantalella remota (assembly GCA_030765685.1). Classification (GTDB taxonomy): domain Bacteria; phylum Omnitrophota; class Gorgyraeia; order Tantalellales; family Tantalellaceae; genus Tantalella; species Tantalella remota. The sequence goes on from JAVCCB010000009.1 coordinate 29,281, forward strand.
TCCTGATATTGACATTTGTCCTGGCTCGGACAGTAGGCAAGATCAAGCAGGTGATCTTCGGCGCGGGCAAGGAAGAAAAAGAGATGGTGGAATTTATGGAAACCACCCCGGTAAAGGTATATAAGGTCAAGAGGATGGATTTTAAGGATACGCTTCCCGTCATGGGGAGGATAGAAGGATTTAAAGAGATAGATCTCCGGTTTGACGGAAAAGGCATTCTGGAAAGCTTCAACTTCGAAGAGGGAGAACGAATACTTGAAGGGGATATCATTGCCAGCCTGGACCAGAAGGACGCGCTTCTGAAACTAAAGTATGCCAGTCTTGAACTGGAAAAATCCAAGGCGCTTTACGACTTGGGCGGGATAGACAAAATAGCCGTGGAACAGAAAAAACTGGAGTATGAATCTGCCAAAAGAGATCTCGAAAAAACCAACATCTATGCTCCGAGTGACGGCTATCTCGGGAGCAAGGAAAAAAACGCGGGAACCTTTATAACTTCGCAGGACAAGATAGGCGTTTTTGTGGATTTCAGCGAGGTGTATGCCTCCTTCGACGTTATAGAAGAAGATTCTCCCAAGATGGAACTGGGGCAGACCGCGGAAATATTCCTGGACGCGTATCCGGGAACAAGCTATTCCGGGACGGTTGATATGGTGGCGCCTATGATAGAGGGCAGGACCCGGACACAAAAAATAAAAATTGAACTTAACAACGACGAGAATGAGCTTAAGCCGGGGATGTTCGCCCGGGCTATCATCAATACGTATGAGAAGAAAGACGCGCTGATAATACCGGCGTCTTCATTCAAGAAGCAGGAAAATCAGTATTTCGTTTATGTGGTCCATCCGGAGGAAGTAGAGGACGCCGAGGGAGATGAGGAGCCGGTCGAAGCGGACGGTGTCGGCGTAGGCATAGTGGAGGAAAGAGAAATAGAGATAGAATATCTGACCCACGATGTGGCGGAGATAGCCAAGGGGCTGGAGGAAGGCGAACTCATAATTCGTGAACTTCATCAGGAATATAAGGATCAAGATAAGGTCGAGATCACCGAGGTGCAGGAGACGCTTTTTTAGCAGGGAGCGAGGAGCAGGGAGCTAGGAGGCAGGAGCGGGGAGCTTGGAGCGGGGAGCTTGGAGCAGGGAGCGGGGAGCAGGGAGCGGGGAGCAGGGAGCAGGGAGCTTGGAGCAGGGAGCGGGGAGCAGGGAGCGGGGAGCAGTGGGCAGGGAGCTTGGAGCAGGGAGCAGGGAGCAGTGGGCAGGGAGCTTGGAGCGGGGAGTTTGGAGCTTACAGGGGAGAACTCTCTTGAAAAGAAAAACACAAATCTGGTCTTAGGTCTTGGGTCTTAGGTGTTAGGCCAACACCCAAAACCAAACACCCAAAACCAAAATAAGTATTTAAGTTGAGCTAACTATGGGATTACCGGAATTTTCCACCAGGAAACCAGTTACCACCGTCATGATATTCGCGGGAGTAATGCTATTCGGAATAATTTCACTTATGAAACTTCCGCAGGAGCTGTTTCCTCCTATAACGTACCCCCAGCTTACCGTTTTTACAGGCTACGCTAACGCCGCCCCGGTAGAGATCGAGACATTGCTTACAAAACCCGTTGAAGAAGCCGTCGGTACGGTAAGCGGCCTTAAGTCTGTAAAATCCATATCCAAAGAAGGTGTGTCACTTGTCATCGCCGAGTTTGACTGGGACCAGAACATGGATTTCGCGTCGCTCAGGACAAGGGAAAAAGTCGACCTTATCAAGGCTCGCCTGCCGCGTGATGCCACCGAACCCCTGGTCGTGCCGTTCAATCCTTTTGAACTTCCGATAATGACGATAAGCGTTACGGGTAACAGGACCCCGACGCAGTTAAGGCAGATAGCGATCGATACCATAAAGGAAGAACTGGAAAAGATAGACGGGGTAGCTTCAGCGTCCGTAGAGGGAGGGCTGGAACGGGAAATATTGATAGAGGCAAATCAGGGGAAACTGAAGACATACGACGTTTCGATCCTGGACATCTCAGACGCTATAACCAACGCTAACCTTAATTATCCGGCCGGCACTATAAAAGAAAGTTTCTACGAGTATCTCATACGTACGCTCGGTGAGTTCCAGGATGTGAGCGAGATAGGGGGAGTGGTCGTTAAGAACAGGGCAGACGAACAGGACCGGGGGATCCCCTTCGAGCAGAAACTGAAGGAAAGAAAAATAAGTGAAGAGGCAAACCTGGTTCTCATAAAAGATGTGGCGGATGTAAAAGATACCTTCAAAGAGCGTACCAGCCATTCCAGATATAACACCAAAGAGAATATCTCTATCTCCATACAGAAACAGGCGCAGGCGAACACTATGCAGGTCATAAACAATATCAGAGGAGCGTTCCCGCAGCTGAAGAAAATACTCCCGAAAGATATAAAAATGGAGGTAGTGTATGACCAGTCTATTTTTATCCGGGACGCTATCAATGGCGTGAGAGACGCCGCGGTCCAGGGAGGGGTTCTTGCTTTTCTGGTGCTCTTAGTGTTTCTCCGCAGTGTAAAGTCCTCTGCTATAGTTACTTTGAGCATACCGATATCCGTCATGATAGTTTTTACTTTCATGTATTTCGGGGGACTCTCGATAAATATGATGTCTCTCGGAGGGTTGGCCCTGGGGGTAGGCATGCTTGTTGACAATGCCATAGTCGTTATGGAAAATATTTTTCGGCATAGAGAGATGGGGAAACCTCCGGAAAAGGCCGCCACGGACGGCGCGGAGGAAGTATCGAACGCTATCGTAGCATCCACGCTGACCACCATCGCGGTTTTTCTTCCCATGATATTCGTTGTAGGTGTCGCCGGCCAGTTGTTCAAGGAGTTGGCGTTTACCGTTACCTTTTCCCTGATAGGGTCTTTGTGGGTAGCCTTGACGCTAATACCTCTTCTCAGCTGTAAACTCGGCGGAGGCGAAGAAGAAGCCGCCAAGGGAGCCGCAGCTTTTTCCGGAGGGGAGAAATGGCAGAAGATAGTAATAAAATATGAAGAGCTTCTCCGAAAATTTTTAGAGCATAAAAAAATAGGACTTTTTATAGTGCTGATGATATTCATTATGAGCCTTTTTATATTTAATGTTCTGGAAAAAGAGCTTATGCCGAAAACGGACCAGGGGCAGTTTATCGTCAACATCGATATGCCTGTAGGTACAAAGCTTTCGGAAACCAATAAGGTAATGCTGAAGATAGAGGACGTTATACATGAGCATCCCGACGTGGAGAGCATGAGCGCCGTCCTCGGATCTACCGGGGGAGACGCGGCTAAGGACATAGTAAAAAGACTTGGAGCCCACCAGGGGCAGCTTATCGTCACCTTGAAAGAAAGACGAAAGAATAAGACAACGGATATAGTCCAGGAGCTTCGGGCAACGGTCGACGAAGACAGATCTTTCAACAATGTGAGTGTAGATTTTGCTTTGCAGCAAAGCGTTATCTCCGGGGCGTTCGGGGGTGGGGGCAGGCCTATAACCGTTGAGATAAAAGGGGAAGAGCTTATCGTGATGGAAAAAATAGCCCGCGAGATAGAAAGAGAGCTAAACTCCATCAAGGGCATATTCGGGATAGAAGACGATGTTCCGGAACCGTCACCGGAAGTAAGAATAACTATAGACAAGGACAAGGCGTCGCTGTACGGCATATCCGTGGTCGACCTGGCGAGGATAGCGCAGATGGTGATGCGCGGATATATCCCGTCCCAGTTTAAGGAGGAAGGAAGAGAGATCGACATCCGAGTCAGGCTCAGGGAAGAGGACAGAGACTCTTATGAGAAACTGTATCGCATAATGATAAGCGCGCCCATAGGCGGGATGATACCGTTAGGTACCGTTGCCGCGTTCGAGAGAGGAAAAGGTCCCAGTGAGATCAAAAGACTCGGACAGGAGCGGACGATAACGGTCTCGGCCAATGTCGTAGACAGAAAACTGTCGGACGTGATGGCGGATGTTGAAAAGATGATAGGAGGCCTGGAACTGGAAAGCGGATACGTGGCGGAACTCACGGGAGAATCCGAGGAAATGAAGAAGTCGTTTAACAGCCTTCAGTTTGCCATGATACTTTCTATCGTCATGGTCTATATGATCATGGCCGCGCAGTTTGAATCGCTTACCCAGCCGCTTATAATACTCTTTACGGTGCCATTATCTCTCATTGGTGTTCTGTTAGCGCTGTTCGCCACAAGCACTTCTGTCAATGTAGTTGCTTTTCTGGGGATCATAATGTTGGGGGGGATCGTAGTTAATAATGGTATTGTGCTGATAGACTACACCAATATCCTGATAAAGAACGGTAAAAGCGTGATGGACGCTGTCGTAGAAGCCAGCCTTGCCAGGCTGAGGCCGATCATAATGACAGCTTTGACCACAGTTCTGGGTCTTTTCCCGATGGCCCTTGCAGTGGGCAGGGGCGCTGAACTCCGGGCACCCATGGCAATAAGCGTTATGGGAGGGCTGGTGGTATCGACTTTTCTTACCCTTGTTGTCATACCGTCGATCTTCATCGTAGAGAACGACATAAGGAACAAGGTCATAAGCTATTTTAAATAGGAAACAAATGTAAGAGGTGTGTTTCACGTCGGAGCGAAGAGTACAGACCGATCCGGTTTCAGGAACATTTCATATCTCTCAGAAAAACCATGAGCTTATCCCGATTTTCTATCTTAAGGCCGATAACGACGATCATGATATTCGCCGCTTTATCGCTTATGGGGATCATTTCCATTACCCGCCTTCCGGTGGAATTGTACCCGGATATATCTTTCGGCCAGATCAGCATAATCATATATATACGGGGAGGGATCCCTCCGACCGAGGTAGAATCGATGGTGACAAGGCCTATAGAAGAGGCTGTCAGTACGGTTTCCCACCTTGAGAGAATATTGTCCATATCCAAAGAAGGTGAAGCAACGGTCGTCCTGAGCTTTGAGAGAGGCATAGATATGCAGCTCGCGGCGATGGAGGTCAGGGAAAAATTCGCCAAAGTTAAAGAACAAATGCCCAAAGAGGCGGAAAAGCCCATTATAGCTCAGTTTTCTCAGACGGATGTGCCTATAGTTATTTTCGCGCTGACGAGCAGGAAGCGCACGACCGAAGAGTTGCGTCGGATGGTCGATGAAAAAGTGAAAGAAAGGGTCAAGAGGATCAATGGTGTCGCTAATGTTGAGGTCGGCGGCGGCAGAGAAAGAAAGATAATAGTAGAGGTGGATAAAAAGGCGTTGTACAGATATGCCGTATCCATAAACCGACTTATTTCGGCACTGGGGTCCAATAATCTGAACCTGCTTACCGGACAGCTTGAAAGGAGAAAGGATAAGGTCCTTATTCGGGCTATAGGGCAATTTGTAGATGTGGACGACATAAAGGACACAGTCGTTTTAACCCGGCCGGACGGGTCAGCGGTGAGAGTAAAGGACCTTGCCGATGTCAAGGATTCTTACCTTGAACCAAAGACATACGCGAGAATAAACATAAAGCCCATAGTGTCGGTATACGTTCAGAAAGAGTCCAAGGCAAATACCATCAGCGTGGCGGAAAAGATATTAAGTGAAGTTGAGAAAATAAAGACACTGGTGCCCGAGGACATTGAGGTCGTCGTTACCAAAAACCAAGCGGAGTTTATCAGCACATCGATCTCCAACCTTCGTGATTCGCTTTTGCGCGGTGCTGCCATGATCATATTCATCCTCATGCTGTTCATGGGGAAATTCGGCAAGAAAGCGTCTGTTATTGTTCCCGCGGGTCTTCTGGTGTCGATGTTCGCGCCCAGCATCGCGCTCTACCTCCTACTGGTAGGGCTTATCCTGTTCCTTGCTCTTTTTAAGAACTACCGGCCTATACTGATCGTAGCCATGTCTATACCTATATCCCTGATCATAACCTTTGGATTTATGGACCTGTCCAATATGATGGTTCCGGGAATAATGGATCTGACGATAAACTTTATAACCTTATTCGGTCTCGCGCTTGGTGTCGGTATGCTTGTTGATAACTCCATAGTTGTTTTTGAGAACATCGTTACAAAAAGCGAACAGGGCATGACCAGGGTGGACGCGGCTATCGAAGGTAGTACGGAAATGAACGTTGTTATTTTCGCGTCCACGTTGACCACCGTAATAGTTTTTCTCCCTATGCTTTTTGTAAGCAAATCAATGAGCTTGTTGTACGGCGGTGTCGCGTGGACCGTAACGTTCTCACTGTGCGTCTCACTTTTTGTGGCACTTATGATAGTCCCGCTTATGAGCTCGCGAATACAGATCGTATCCAAGGGAGGTGAATCAGAGCAAGTAAAAGAAGGGTTTCTCCGGCCTTTTTACAGGCTCCAGCAGGCGGCACTTCTTTTCACTTTCAGGAGAAGGTTCCAGGCGGTAACACTGGCTGTTATATTATTCCTTATTGCAGGGTATGTTTACGGGACAATGGGGAAAGAATATCTGGGAACGACAGAACAGAGCAAGTTCACGGTATTTATTGAACTTCCCACGGGGGCGAAGCTGGACGCAAGTGACGATATAGTGAGGGAAGTGGAAGCTATTTTGCAGGAAGTCCCCGAGGTCGATGAGTTTACCGCAAGAGTTGAGGCTTGGTCGAGCAAGATATATGTCAATCTGGTGCCTCTTAAGAGCAGGCAAAGGTCGGTGGGCGAGGTCATAGAAAGCTTGAGACCAAAAGTGCAGCGCCTTCAACCGGCTTTCATCTACTTTGAGGAAGAGCAGGAAGTCGGTACCAAAGAGATCATACTCAACATATTCGGTTATGATTATGATATTTTGAGGGAAATAGCGATCGCAATAACGACTCGTATGGGGCAGATACCCTATTTTACCGATACGAAGATAAGGATGCGCGAGGGACGGCCGGAACTTGATCTTAGGGTTGACAGAAAAAAAAGCGCTCAATTCGGGTTTTCTACAAAAGAAGTCGCCGATATGGTGCACGCCAAGGTGAGGGGTGTTCGCGCAACTATGTATCACACAAAGGCTTCTGAAGTTGAGACGATAGTAAGGATGCAGGAGAAAGACCGGAGGACTGTAAAAGATATACATGCCCTTACGGTGTCACGTTTCGGAGATGACAGGGCGACCCTGGACCAGATGGTTGATTTTGAATATGGATTGGGTCCCAGCGAAATATGGCGCAAAAACAGAGCAAGGATGATACAAGTCAGCGCTAATATCGGTGATCTTCCTTTAAGTAAAGCAGTTAGCATCCTAGAGGACAAAATGTCTGATATGAAGCTGCCCGAAGACTATTTTTACGAAGTTGGAGGGGATTATGAGACGTTACTTAAGACGCAGCAGGAGTTTTTGCTGACGATCGTAGTGATCGTGGCCCTCATATACCTGGTACTGGCATCCATATTCGAGTCGTACAGGCAGCCGTTCATTATTATGGTAACTGTTATGCTTGCTACAGTTGGAGCTGTCGCCGCCCTGTATTTTACGAAAACTTCCATAGGGATGGGGGCTCTTATAGGACTTATGATGCTGGCTGGTATAGTCGTAAATAACGGGATTATACTTGTAGATCATGCAAATGAGCTCAAGAAACATCGCCATAACCTCTACAGACTCCTTCTTCAGGCGGCGGGAGACAGATTGAGGCCGGTTTTGATGACTACAGCAACGACTGTTTTCGGACTATTGCCTATGGCTCTTGATAAAAGTGAAGGCTCTAACCTGTGGAATCCTTTAGCAATAACTGTTATTGGTGGACTTTTGTTCGCTACGCCGCTCACTCTAGTGCTGGTTCCCGCAATATATTCGATATTTGAGCAATTTGGCCAGATCGTGAAAGAGTCCTTAAGGCCCCGTAATCTCTGGAATATGTCCACAAAAGCCTTTAAATTCTCCATAAATGTGGTAAAACACATCAAGATTCCTAAATTCAGGAAAAAACCTCCTCCAGATGAAGAAAAAGACGATATTTAGTCTTCGAGAGACGCTCTAAATACCTATCCCTTTTAATTTAAAATCCTTGCACGGATGGGACTGTATATTGTTTTACAGAATCCCAACATATCGAAATATCCGTACGGAGGCTCACTCTGCACTTAAAGTTATGTGTTATAATAGCTTATGTGAAATTGAAGCAAAGCGCGGTTGGGGCGACAGTATTTAAGACGAAAAAAGTTAGTTATTTATTAAACATCCCCAAAATACAAAAAAGTGCCAAAAATCAGTTAACGGGTGTTAATATTCTGTTAAGAAATTCTTTTAAAAAGTTAACTTTAAAATTTGTCTTATATAATATATATGGTATACTTATATTGGCGTGTGTAAGGGGCGTGTGAACTAAAATTAACATTTTTTTCGAACCTCAAGTAAATTGTTTCAAAAAGTATTAAAGTTTGCCCAACAAAAGTGCTGGTAGCTGGTAGGTGTAAAAAATGAGTGCCGACGGTGAAAAACTAAAATATACTAATAATAATAACAATCACTCTTCGGGTGTGTTCTATGCTCCTGAGGAGGATTTGCTCAGCCCTATAAGGATCATTGAGCTGAGATCCAATAAAACGAAAAGGATGTGGCTTAAGGTCATATCCTTTTTTGTTTCTTTTGTCTTCCTTTTTCAGCAGATAGGTTATTCCGACGTTTACCGTCACAAGAGACTGGGCGGTGTCGCCGAAGAGCTGCTGCCTTCCTCCGGCGAGTATGACCAGACCAACCGGTTCGCCCCGGCTTATTTGAAACGCCTGCAGTCCAAGCACGAAGAGATCGTACGCCAGAGAATGGGGAAAGAAGAACTCATCGGACAATTACGCCGTAAACCCCGTGGAGGCGAGGTCGAAGACGCGCCCCTCAAAAAGAAACGCGGTAGCGGCGGAGAAGGCGGTGGAAAACCGCCGGAATACACTCTCACCGAACCGGATGACATCGAAGATCCGCATCAATACAATGACCTCGAGTATGAGGATGAGGCACTCAGCCAGATCGATACGTTTGACATAACAAAACGTCCGGACATCAAGATAGAGCATTGGAAGACCACAGCAGACGAAAAGACCGAAGATAAAACGGGGGTGAAGTACTGGGTCGGTTACGAGGACGATAGCGGACCGCCAGAGAGCCGAAAAATAAAAGAAGTCATATATTTTGGGGATAAAGAGAGTGAAAAGATAAAGAAAGTATTTTCAGGTTATGTTGAGGATCCCACTACCGGCGAGTATGTACCGAAGTTCCGGACGGAATATGAGTACTCCGGCGAAGCGATAACAAAAATGACGAAATACTACATCTGGGGCACAGACGAAGATGATCCGAACGCCCCGGTCGTGGAAGAGTCATTTTTCGAAGGTACGGGAGAGGACAATAAGATTTCCAAAAGAATAACCTATGACAAGAACACCGGCAATGAGATCTCGCGTCAGGAGTTCATATACGGAACCGATTCTGACGGCAAGAAGGCCCTTGAGGAGATGCGCAGCTACGACAAGGAAGACGAATACGATAAAGACGGAGACGGCATCATCGACGCTGAAGAGGATCTGGATAACGACGGAAAGTTGGGTGAGGATTTTGATTCTGACGGCGACGGAGATATAGACGATGTGAACGGAGACGGGCTCATCGGGACCCTTGGAAGCCGCACTTATTTTATTGGCGACAGGGACAAAGAAGTAGCGGATTATACCGAGAGTATGTCCAGGGACGGAACGGTTACAGCGACGGTCATAAGCTACTATGAAGGGGGTCAGAGAGCTGAGGATCTGAAAGATGAGGAATTCGGGTACAGGACACCAAAGGAGCGCGTCGTTACGTACAGGGGAAGCATAGACACAACAGAGACGGACGCGGATGACGACGGGATACTTGACGGGCTGGAAAATAAACTCTCCAGCATAGCTTACTATAGCGCTTCGCAAAGACTGCCGGGTGAAGAGGTGCTGGATTATACAGAGAATTATGCCAGGGGTAAAGTCGTGCAGACAACGGTGTATTACTACGAGTACGAAGGGACAGAGTACAGAGCTGACGACGCAAACTACAGGGCGCCCATGAAAAAGTCAGTGACGTACTGGGGCGATGCCGTGGATGCCGACGGGAATGTTGTAGCCGGGGCCAGGGAGAAATCTGTTACTTATTACTTCATTGAAGGACGGTTGAAGGGTGAAGAAACTTCAGATTACACCATCAGACGCAGCACGCGCGGTGACATCATAAGCACCACTATATATTACTATGAGGGCGACGAAAGGGCGGAGGATTCAGAGGCGCTTGACAGGATGTCGAAGAGCGTAACGTATCGCGGAGAAGTCGACCCGACGGGAACGGACTCTGACGGTGATGGTGTGCTGGACGGGGAGGAGAAGAAACTGGCAAGTATAACGTACTATGATTACGCGGACCGGGAGAAGGGAAAAGAGGTCGCGGATTACACGGATAAATACAATACACGCCAGCAGATCATCGCGACCACGGTATATCTCTATGAATCAGACTTAAGACGCGCCGACGCGACTGGGGACGATGACAGGTTGTCCAGGAGTGTTACTTACAGGGGAGATGTAGACCAGACCGGGTTAGACGCTGACGGCGACGGTGTGATAGACGGTCATGAAGGAGACCTGGACAGCATAACGTATTATGATTTCGAGACCCGCCAAAAAGGTGAAGAGGTAATGGACTTCACCGACAAATACAATTCCAGCGGAGATATCGCGACTACCACCGTATACCTGTACGAAACGACCCTCTTGAGAGCGGAAGACGCGGATTCATATGACAGGATGAGCCGCAGTGTGACGTACCGGGGAGATATCGATGAAACCGGCGTCGATGCCGACGGTAACGGAATAATCGACGCATATGAATATGACGGGAGTTCACTGTACAAGGTCGCAAGCATCACGTATTACAATCTCATTTACAGTACGGGTGAAGACCGGGCGAAGGGTGAAGAGGTGATGGACTATACCGAGAAGTTCAATTCGCGCGCGCAGGTGACAACTACCACGGTGTACCTGTATGAGTCCAGCCTTTCCAGGGCGGAAGATACGGGATCTAATGACAGGATGTCGAGAAGTGTGACATATCGCGGGGCAGTGGACACGACTCTGGGCGACGCTGACGGAGACGGGATCATAGACGGGTACGAGCTTGATGTTGCCAGTATAACATATTACGATTACGACGGCCGCCTTAAGGGCGAAGAAGTGATGGACTATACCGAGAAGTTCAACTCGAAGGGCAATGTGACACAGACGACGGTTTATCTTTATGAGGTGGGACTTTTGCGGGCGGGAGCTGCCGAGGCATATGACAGGATGTCGAGAAGCGTGACGTATCGCGGGGCAGTGGACACGACTCTGGGCGACGCTGACGGAGACGGGATCATAGACGGTTATGAACTCGACGTTGCCAGTATAACATATTACGATTACGACGGCCGCCTCAAGGGTGAAGAAGTGATGGACTATACCGAGAAGTTCAACTCGAAGGGCAATGTAACTCAAACGACAGTTTATCTCTATGAGGCGGGACTTCAGAGGGCGCAGGACGCCGATTCAAACGACAGGATGTCGAGAAGCGTTACGTACCGCGGCCAGGTCGACACTAGTGTCGGCGACGCTGACGGCGACGGCATACTTGACGGTTACGAGACAGACGTGGCCAGTATAACGTATTACGACTATGACGGCAGGCTCAAGGGCGAAGAAGTGATGGACTATACGGAGAAGTTTAATTCTCGGGGTGACATCACTCAGACGACAGTGTACCTCTATGAGTCCACACTTGCGAGAGCGGAAGACGCGGCGGCGGACGACAGGATGTCGAGAAGCGTTACGTACCGCGGTCAGGTCGATACAACAGTCGGCGACGCTGACGGAGACGGGATACTTGACGGTTATGAGACAGACGTGGCCAGCATAACGTATTACGATTATGACGGCCGCCTCAAGGGCGAAGAGGTAATGGACTATACCGAGAAATTTAATTCTCGGGGGGATGTAACACAGACGACGGTGTACCTCTACGAGTCCACGCTCGAGAGAGCGGAAGACGCCGCGGCGGACGACAGGATGTCGAGAAGCGTTACGTACCGCGGTCAGGTCGATACAACAGTTGGCGACGCTGACGGCGACGGCATACTCGACGGGTACGAAACGGATGTGGCCAGCATAACGTATTACGATTATGACGGCCGCCTCAAGGGTGAAGAGGTAATGGACTATACCGAGAAATTTAATTCTCGGGGAGATGTAACACAGACGACGGTTTACCTCTACGAGTCGACTCTAGAGAGAGCTGAAGACGCGGCGTCGGATGACAGGATGTCAAGAAGCGTTACGTACCGCGGTCAGGTCGATACAACAGTTGGCGACGCTGACGGCGA
>JAVCCB010000038.1 GCA_030765685.1 Candidatus Tantalella remota
CACCGTCTCCACGTGCTTTTTATCGCGTAATTCCCACAAGAACTTTTCCGTTCCATCTTTCGCTATGAGATGCTCGGCACATTTAAGTGTACCTATAACAAAATTTTTTTCGAGCTCCGGAACCAGGCGTTTAGGCAGGTCCGTCATCATACTAAAGCTACAAACGTTCTTCCGGTTCAGCCATAGGAATATTTGTCGGGCCCTGTGCGAAGGCTCCCCCATGGCCATCATCCTCTTTTCCAGCTCTTTTGGGGTAAGGTCCCGTATATCTTTTTTTATCATATATCGCCCTGTTTCGCAGTACGGCATTTGTTGTTCGGCTATGCGCTGAACGTTAACATTAGTGAACTATTACGCGAACGGTATATCTTCTGGCCGGTTTCTCTTCTTTTTCCCATGGACGCCGATATTCGAACACCAGACGTGCCTGTCCTTTTTTTGTTCCCCTGAAACGAAAAAGCTGAATACCGCTTGAGCCTATACGCCGGGATTTGCGAATATACCGGTATTTTCCGACACGATTAAGAACGCCTTTATTGACAGAGTCCGACAATTCCCATATATAACCGGTAGTAGCGTTGGCCTCAAGTTCGATCTTCAAGAGCTGTCCTCTGTTAATGTCGGTCATCCTGTTCCCTTCAACACAGATAGAAACATCTTTGCCTGTTCCGCATCCGACGAGCGCCCCCAGTATCAGAGTAAAAAGTATAGCCTTTATTCTCCTCATATTACTTACTCCTTTTTCTGATATTCAATATATTCTACGGTATCTTTGCCGACAAAGACCTCAGCCTTGCCATCGGCTATATCCATACAATATCCATCGGCGGTCTCTTTTAGTATTCTCGCGTCTATGGTCCTGCCGTTAGTAAAAACGATTCTGGCCTTTGTTCCCGGAAGCGTTTCGCTTTTGCCCGGAATACTGCGCTGAACACGTGACAATTTATTGCGCACATATACCGGGATATTTCCGGTCTTTTCGAACAGGTCCCCGCACAACCCCTTTCCCCGAAGGGTAACTGCGTTAAAATCGATATATCTCGAATAAAGAGAGCTGCTGCCCGGAACAACAGCCGCAAAGAAAACACTTAGCAATATAAAGATAATAGCATAAGCGGTCGCTGAGACAAAAGATTTAATAAGCCCTATACTGTACCAGTTGATAAGCAAATATACCCAGGCAACGAGAAGAAAACCGAAAAGAAGCGGCAGCTCTCCCGAAAGTCCCAGGAGAGCCGCCGTAATCAAGGCATTAAGCGGTGTATTTCTGTGATTGCCCCTGCTCACGACGGAAAGCAGCAAATAGATGATCGCCGCACCCGATAATACTTTTAGAGCATAAAGCGCTATTATCACTTTTTCTCCGTTTTACTATGTTTATTTTTTCTTCACTTTTTTTAAAAAAAGCAGATATACACAGGTCAGTAAAAGAAAGAGCCCGGAAGCGGAAGAAATCGCCAGTCCGACTATAAAACCCGGCGGCAAATACTCTATCCGGATCAAGTGTTCTCCCGCGGCAAGAGGTATGGCTCTCACAACATAATTAGCGGGCATGATGTGATACTGCTTTTTTTGCATGCCGGCAATGTCGATGGCTCTCCAGCCGGAACTATAGGAATCTGTTACAACAAGAACAGCCGCTTTCGTAAGAGACGCCCGGATGATCATGTAATTAGCGGAAGATGTGGTCACTTCGATCTCGCCCACGGATCCGCCGGGCTCCGGGGCGGGGTCCGGAGGTTCCTCCAATATAACTTCTTTTCGCGGATCGAACCCGGGATCGGCCATCTCCGTAAAGATATCATCACGCTCCTTTATAACCTTGAACTTGTCCACCAGTAGGATCACGGGCAGAGGATCTTTTGTCTCATAGATCTTGAGGCCTCCCGTATCGAGGACCAGAGGAAAATCTTTTACTTCGAAGCCCGCTTTAAGAACCAGATACTTGCATCTTAGCATTTCATAGAGGCGGTCATACCTGTCAAACGTCAGGAATCCACCCGACCTCTCCGGGGGATGTCCCTGCGTGAAGAACATAAACCGAGAATACCGCAGAAGCGGTACCGTATGTCCCCACAGAAAACGAAACTTTGTTATCATTCCAAAATTCTCCAATTCCGTCCCTGGCCAAAAAAGGCGTGAATCTCCGAGGTTCTCTTCCAGGAACAGAGTGACTTCGCTCGGCAACCACTTCTCCGGCACATCCCGGGGCACCCTGTAAGCCATGGAAAAAATGACCAGTTCCGCGAATGTCAGTATCCCGATCAGAAAACGCAATCGACGCCTGCGCGAAGCAAGAAAGAAAACGCCTCCGGTCACAAACAAAACAACAGACGCCATAAGCAGGGTCTTCCACGCGTAGATCCCGGCATCCTTGACGAACGATAATTGACTGCGGTATAACCCGAAACTCGATGGTGAAGACCTGCTGAAGTGTCCTGACATGAAAGACTGCCAAAGAGACGTATTGTGGTCGGTGAACGGGTTTCTTACAAGCAACGCCGCTCCCAGGACGACAAAAGCCGCGACCAAGGCGCTAACCGATGTTTTTTTCATCCTGTCCGTCCATGCCGGCTCTTTGGCTCCAATCACCCAGTCAAAACCCGCGCCTCCGAGCATGGCCAGGAACATGGCCATGAGAAAAATAAACTTACAGTTGCCCCTGAAGAGGTTGAAGCCGGGAACAAAGTTATAGAGGAATTTAAAAAGCATTGTATGGGAACCCATCGCGAACACCGCGCAAATAATGACCATTGTCAGAAGTAGGCGCCTCTTGCTCTTTTCGCTCCAGAGAGCCCCGCTTGCCGCGAGCAGAAGCGCGCTCACACCCGTGAACAGTGTGACCTCCCACACGAACCACCTTCCCCAGTAAGGAAAGTTCAGGGTATCGCCAAAGACCCCGGGCGCGAGCATGGTCAGAAAATTCTCGGGCGGAAATGAAAAAAGGCTCGCGAACTCGTAAGTCACGCTTTGACTGCGCACATTCTCAGTGACGTAGAGAAGTGCCGGAGTCAGCTGGACCGCCGCCAGTAACACAGCTCCGAGATAAACGCAGATATATCCACCCGCGGTTTTCATACAGCGTCCTAGAGGCGGTCTTCTGAGCACGATGCTTAATAAAAAATATATAACGGATGTGACTCCCGTGTAAAACAAATACTGCGCGTGCCCGGCAAAGGCCTGCATGGCCACGGCGGCCATGCCGAGTATTACCCACCACGGGTCAAAGTCATCAAACAACTTGTCGATAACCAGAAAGACCAGAGGGGCCCACATCACCGTGCAAAGATTAGATAAAGAAGAAGTGTACACGAACATGAAAACCGGAGCGCCAAGAATAAAGATAAAGGCGGACAACATTGCCCCCGACGGACTGAACCTGCGCGACGCAGCCCATAAATACATGAAAATTCCTCCCATGAGCAAATGCAGGACGATCGTCCAGTTTACGGCCAGAGGCACCGGCATGACCGAAAAGATAAAGTTGAATGGATACAAAACCGCCGTTTCGATGCTGGAAAAAAACGGCATCCCGCAAAAGACATACGGACTCCACAGCGGGAATATCCCCTTGCTTATCTGAGCGGCGGCAAAGGTTCTGAACGGGATAAAGATCGAGAAAAGTTCGCTGCCTTCAGGCATGATGACCTTCGGGTTCGGCCGGAATATTAAATCGGCGAATATGCTCAGGATAACAACGACGAAAAAGCCTACTGCGATAATATGTTTTGTTTTTTTCTTCATTTTAACGGTCTGCTTCGGGTACGAAAATATAAATATGTATTAAATTTGCCTGATAAATGATATATAGTCAAATATGCGAGGATTTTGATGGAAAAATGAAGCCAATACAGTTAAAATATTCACTGACTTTATAAGATTCCTTGGAGCGGGTTATGAAAAAAAATATTCCCATTTTGACCATCTTGATCACCGCGGCAGTACTGCTTTTCGCTAACCTGGGTAACCAGTACCTGTGGCAAGACGAGGCGGAGAC
>JAVCCB010000071.1 GCA_030765685.1 Candidatus Tantalella remota
ATATTCTATCCCCAGATGCTCTCTCCCCTGATGTACAAACATTATCTTCATAAATTTAACCTATATTATACCATATAGGCACTTTTCATTAAGTCGCAGGAACCGGGTGCGGCACTATCTCATTCATACTTGACGAAAAAGTGCGAATGAAATACAATAAATACTCCAAATATGCCTGATTTACTGCGCGAGTGGCGGAACTGGCAGACGCACTAGCTTGAGGGGCTAGCGGGAGCAATCCTGTGCGAGTTCGAATCTCGCCTCGCGCACCATATAAAAACCCCTGTGTGAAAACACGGGGGTTTTTATGTGTCTGATAGCTTTTACCCTTTCTAATAAGATAAAAAACCTATCGATGGCTTCGCCATCTTGCGCGAGTCGAGGATCCTTCGCCACTCTCAAGCAGCTCGGGACTCGTTTTCTCGCCTCGCGCACCATATAAAAACCCCGTGTGAAAACACGGGGTTTTTTTGTGTACAATAGCTTTTACGCCTTGCTGACAAAATAAAAACCTATCGATGGCTCCGCCATCTTGCGCGAGGTGAGGATCCTTCGCCCCTCTCAAGCAGCTCGGGGCTCGTTTTCCCTGCATCCCAACCATACAATAAAAAAACCGCCCAAAAGGCAGTTTTTTTATTGTATGACGTTAAATCTTTCTACGCGTAATCCTCCCGAATGATTTAACAAAACCTTTACTCGTCATCCGTTATAAAAACTTGTTTTCATAACTTTCTCCTCATAAATGTTTTTCTTGTGATGCATGGGATTCTGCGCCCAGCTTGTCACGCTCGGGGCTTGTTTTCTCGCCTCGCGCACCATATAAAAACCCCCGTGTAAAAACACGGGGGTTTTTTCTTTGAATATTTTCCATTACCCCCGGATACTGGTATAATACATTCAATGGATACGTTTCGTTCACGAATCGCGGCATTTCTGTTTGTCTCGATAGCGCTCGCCCCGGCGGCCGTTCTCGCGCAGGGACCTCCCGCGTTACAATCTGCCGACTCCCAGAAGACTGACATCGAAGCCATCTGGCATATACTGGCGGTAAATCAGGAATTAATGACGTATCTGGACGACGTATACAAACAGTTCGGCGACGGCTACCTTCTGCCGGGAGAAGCCCAGAAAAAGATCAACCTGATGACGCATGAATACAACAAGCTGGTGTCTCCCGTTCCCCAGGACGCTCAAAAACTGTACAAGCTCACTGTGAAACTTATGTCCCGCATGGAACATTATTTTATTTTCTTTAAAAAAATATTCCGGGAACATCCCGATATAGCCGCTAAAATAATACAGGCAAGATACGAAGTTTCCTGGGAAATGGAAAAATTGAGAAGCATTTACGGATATCCCACTTATTGATCAACCACCGAGGTAATCATGAAGAAAATACTCATATTCGCGTTTTTGATCTCCCTAATAGTCCCTCTGGGGCATTGCCAGGAACAGCTAACAGTAGTCGGTTTTGACGGCACCCAATGGAACAGGTCCCTCTTGATTAAAGATACCGACACCCCGCCAATGAGGAAATCAAAAGAGGTTATAAGGAAATATTTCCTGCGCGGCATCTATGAAGGATATTTGATAGGGTTGACGACGGCAGATCCGGACAATAAACAGTTCGAGAAATACTGGAATTATTATTACCACAAAGGTAGATACAAGGATATTGCCCTTGCCGTCGACCATTTCTATTCGGACCCGAAAAACTTGAAGATCCCCGTCACCGAAGCTCTGCTGGTGATTAAAATGGATATCACCAACCCGCGAAGCACTTCTCCGAGGAAGGTTCTGAAGCAATTCCGCAGGTGACAAGTCCATCGCCTGTAAATGTCATTCCTACATAAGGGACTTTACTTTTCTTTTGGCTTCATAAGCTTGCTGTTCTTCTCCCTGTTGTCTGTAAACTTCCGACATATAATAGTGTCTCGCTACCGCCTGGGGAAGCCTACTTTCCATGGGTTCCGACCAGTAATCAACCAAGGCCTGCCCCTCAAGCCCCTCTTTACCCCTGAACATCCTTTGCACCGAATCAAAATATCTGTTGGTCACTGTGCCAGAGGTATCGAAGGATTCATTGTACCCGTAAAAAGACGTAGGTGCCTTAAACGTACGGTACATAACCAGATAATTAAAGCAGAATAAAACGGCAAACAATATGACCATGACCCTCCTTGTCATTTGCCTCCTGGTGCTAAGGAAAACGCCCAGAGCCATGAACATTGGCGGGTAAACAAGGTCGCAATTTCTCGTTATAGGCCATGGAGCGGTTATAAAAACTCCAAAACCTACCAGAAACCACACCGGAGAAACTAAAAATCTGGTTTTTCTGTCCTTGATAAGGCAGTAAAACAAAGCCGAAAGAACAGCGATGAAAATAATCGGGTTCATATAAAGTACCGCTTTTGTCCAGGACGCCAGAAACCCCATAAAATTTTTCGGATCGAGAAGAAAAACGTCGCTGCCATGGCTTATGATGAAGCTCCGGATAAAACAGCCCCAGTTAAGATAATACCCGTACACCGCTACCGTTGCCGTTCCCAGGATCCAGCCCACGAGACATCCGGCAGTACCCCTCTCTACCCTGCCCCGGCACCGATACAGGTCCGATATCAACAAGGCCAGTGGGAGAATCAACGTTTTCTGGTTTATCCATGCAGCTATAAAACCCAGAATAAAGAGCCATAAAATGTTCTTCCTTACATGAGTGCAAACATAATAGATAGCCATTAACGCAAACAATATGGCGGCCGTGTAATGCGCGTAAGATAGCCTCACGACCATCTCTGGCCCCAGGAACATCGCCGCCGCGAACGATCCGAGGAAGACCGATCCTGTACGTTTCCTGACAGCCTCAAACAGCATGACCAGCAGAAAACTCCCGAGTAACACATGAGGTATTCTTGCCGCAAAAATAAGTTTCGGATATCTTGAAAAGATTATTTCCGCGCGCGGTTCAGATAACTCGGAGATCTCCGGCCACAGCTCCCAGACGCGTTCCGAAGGACAGCTTTTTTCTATCTCCTTCGCGCTTAAATATACCTCTTTTGTTTTGTCTGCTTGCCCGGATAAAAAAACTGTAGTTGCACTTAAAAGAAGTGGGCCGGCGGGATGATCTATCACGTAAGGCACCCGGGAAAAATCCTTGTAGGGTTTAAGTTCTTTTACTATCCCGTATGCTGGCGCTATAAAATGTATATCACCGTCGTATACCAGCGGAATCTTTGCCGAGATCGTTCCAATAAGCAGCAACGCCGCGGCAAACACCATTAGCTGATACTTGTCAAGAACTGCCCTATTGACTTTTTTTAAGAATAACAGGCCCGCGTTAGAGAAAACAAAAAGACCGGCAGCAAAAAAGACACTGTTCAGCTCTGCTCCCGAGACCTTAAAAATGACCAGCCCTGTCAGTACGGTAAAAACCGTTATAAGGAAAGCTGCGAGCCCCTTGATGATGTTATCGCTTTTTCCCGGGAGAAAGCGCAGTGCCCACCCTAGTCCCGGGACAAAAGTCACTATCATTCCCGCGGTTACAACCCTCAGGCCGGACAGGCCAAACAGCGCTGATATAAAGAACAAAAGAAAAACCGTGTTTATAAACAGTACTAATGCCAGCTTAGGGCGGTCCATTGATCCTCCGTATATGATCCAGCTTACATTGACGATAAACAAACTTTTTACCGCTCCCGATCCTATTATTAAAGTATATAACATATGACCACATCGGTAAACTTCCTTTTGACCCCAAAATTCGGATTGACCCTCTTTGCCCGTATGTGTCATAATGTTGTTGTCCTACAGAGGGGGACATGGATAATCCCGTAAATGATCTTATTATGTCTAAAACTTCACGCCCTAAACAAAAAAACGTAGCGGTTCTTGGCGGCGGGCTGTGCGGCCTAGCTGCCGGAGCTCACCTCGCCTCGCGCGGATTTCAAGTGACCCTCTTCGAGCGGAACGATCATTTGGGTGGAGTAGCCGCCAATTTCAAGCTTGATGACGGACGCATAATACCACGGTCATACCACCATATACTAAAAACTGATATCGCTACGATAAATATCTTAAAGAGCCTGGGGCTGTTTGAGAAAGTCACCTGGAAAAAAATAAACATAAAATTGTCGGTCGAAGGACAACTCCTTGATTTCTCGGATCCCTTGGACCTCCTTGCTTACCGGGGACTTCCCCTTTTGAGTAAATTGAAAATGTCCTTAATGATCAGCCGCATACTTCTGCGTGATCACTGGGAGGACCTTGAAGGGAAATCGGTTGAGGACCTTCTGCTCGAGTGGGGCGATGCCCGCGTTTATCACAAACTAATACATCCCCTTATAGACATGAAGTTCGGGATAGACCCGTCCCGAATAAGCGCCCCCTGGCTCGCTATCAGGCTGCATGCGGGTGAACCGATAACTTCTTACGGTTATATTCCCGATACAAGCTGGACAGAAGAGGTAATAACGGCACTTTCCAGGGTGATACTTGAAAACGACGGCAGGATCTTTCTCGAAAAAGGCGTCCGTCGGATAGTCATCGAGAATAATAAGGTCGCCCACATAAGTACCGGTGAAGAGGACTATGAATTTGATCACTATGTTTCGACCTTGCCCCCGGGAGACTTCATGTCCATTCTGGAAAATGCTCCCGCGAACTCCCCTCTTGTGGATACTGTAGCTAAAGTACAGTATGTTTCAAGCTATAATATGATAGCGGCTTCCTCAAGCGAACCATTTGAGGATTACTGGACGATAGCTCACACCCCTAGAAAACATTTCGGGGCCTGTTTCACTCTCAACAAGCTCAACCCGGATCTGGCCACGGAAAAAGATAAAAGTGTCATGAATTTCTTCACATATGTACCATATAACGATTTCCGGCTATCTGACGAGGATTATGCGGAGACCTGTCGGTCCGATCTTTCCAAAATGGTAGGCAAAAAAATAGATTTCACCTGGACAAAAGTGTTCAAGTTCGCCTCTACCGTGCCTATATTTTATAAAGATTACGTCAATCCCGAAACACGCATTTTCTCGAACCTTTATCTGGCCGGGATATATAAAACGTGCCCTTTCCTTTCTTCTTCTGGCACAGCCATGGAAAGCGGCATCCAGGCGGCCAACGCTATAGGAGAAGATAATGATTAAAATCTTTCTCCCCTTTACGCCACAACTCCCCTTACAAAGTGCATGCCATGAAACGACTTAAGATACTTTTCCAGGAACCCTTTATTCCGCGGCAAGTTATTTACGGCAAATTTGCGGCGGGAACAGGCAACAACACCTTTCCTTTCGGGGTCGCGAGCATAGCTTCTTACATCAACGAACGGGGTTTTCCCCCGGAGTACATAGACCCGAACATCGCGGGCTTAAGCGAAAATGAATATGCGTCCTTTCTGCAGCAAAAACGTTTCAACGTCATAGCGATGAGTTCGACCACTCTTGAAATAGATTATGTCATCAAGACTTTCGAACTGATAAAACGTGTGCTTCCAGGGGTCGTTACCGTTCTGGGGGAGTGCACGCCACTCTGCTACCGGAGGAAATACTCGGAAAAAGCGATTCCATAGACTACGTGGTCACAGGAGAAGGAGAAAAGATATTTTTAAGAATGCTGGAGTATCTACATGCGGACGAAATCGTAAAAATAAAACATATCCCGGGCGTAGCTTTTCAAGAGGGTCGCCGTACTGTCGTTAACCCCTACGACAACTCGTATCGTCTTTCCGAAACAGAACTTCCCATCCCCCTCTTTGAGATCTTTCCCATGAAGAAATATGTAGCACAGGCCACTTATTCTAAAGTTTTCCCAACTTTCAGCACCATAGCATCCAGGGGCTGTCCATATAATTGTGCCTTTTGTGAAGCTAATATCACAACCGGCAAAAACGTCAGGTATACACCTGTGCCGCGTATCATCCGTGAAATCAGGGAACTTAAAGAACATTATGGAGCCCGGGGAATAATGTTCCTCGATTCGACTTTTACACTGGATGCCAAATGGGTCAGGGATTTCTGTACCGCCTATATCGATTCTGGACTAAACCTTCCCTGGGCCTGCAACAGCAGAGTGGACACGGTCGACGAAGACCTCCTAACCCTGATGAAAAAAGCCGGGGCCTGGAGCGTTCTTTTCGGGTTAGAATCCGCCAACCAGAGGTCTCTGGACCTCATAGGCAAAGAAACGACTGTGGAACAGAACCGTTCGGCTGTCCGTCTGGCACTGAAACTGGGCTTTTACGTATACACCAGCTACATACTGGGTCTGCCCGGGGAGAACGAAAAAGACGTCATGAACACTATCCGTTTTGCCCGTTCTCTGGGAAATCATCTCTGCATTTTTTATCTGCCGGTCCCTTTCCCTAAAACCCGGCTCGAACTCATGGCGAAAAAAGAAGGCGGACTCAGTGCAAATATCCGTAACACAGATTACAACCAGTGGGATTATTCAAATCCCGTATATATCAACCCCCGTATCGGAAATAAAAAAATGCAATCGCTTCTTAAGCAGGCTTTTCTGGACTTTTATACAAACCCCGTCGTTATTATGAGGAACCTAAAAGAACTCCTGCTCCTACGCCAAAGCCCATATAAATTCTGGCTGGGTCTGCGCGGACTGCACGGCCTTTTCAGGCGCTGATGCATATATGCCCCTAACCATACAAGCTGGTTTGCCCCCCCCATTTATAACCTGATTACTTTCTGTGAAGTTAACGAACACAATACCAGGAACTAACCTCACAAATTTAGTTTGCGTCGTCGCGTCGCTCCTCGCAACGACACCTGGTTAGTTTCTGCCAGGTTGGAAAAGCAGGTCTTGGGTCTTGGGTGTTGGCTCTTGGGTTTCCGCCAGGTTAACTTGGGGATGTTGAGAATCGAAAATCGAGAATAGACCTCAGGGACACCGTGTTATGCCTGACTACTACACTAACAGGGGCCTCGAGCATGCCGGCGCAGCCGGCAGCGGAGCGAACACAAGGAGCAGCCGGAGACTGCGACGAAGAATCCCCGGCAGGGAAAACCAGCCCCGAGCCACATGCGAGGGGCGCAGGATGATCTCCGGCATCCCAAAAAAACATTTATGAGGAAAAAGTTATGCCAAAGATTCCCCATGCAGGGATAACCAGGCGCGAGCTACATGCGAGCGATTGGGAACCCCGAATCACAACTGGATTTTACGAGGCTTTTCAAGATGCAGGGAAAACGCGGCCGAACCATGTGAGGGCGCGGATCCCCGGCATCCCATAAAAACATTTATGAGGAGAAAGTTATGAAAACTTTGTTTTCATAACTGATGACGATTAAATGTTTTGTTAAATCTCCGTTTGGACAACGCGGAGAAAGATTTAACGCCATATAATAAAAAACCGCCCAAAAAGGCGGTTTTTTATTATATGGTTGGGATGCAGGGAAAACGCGGGCGAACCACGTAAGAGCGCAGGATCCCCGGCATCACAATACATTTGTGAGGAAAAGGTTCCATAAAACACAGTTTTAATGGAAGATTTGACGAACAAATGTCCTTATCGATTGCCGCCATTCTTTCCTGAGGCAATCGATAAGCCATAAAAAAGCCTACTCAAATGAGCAGGCTTTTTTATGGTTGGGATGCAGGGACTTGAACCCCGAACAAATGAACCAGAATCATCCGTGTTACCAATTACACCACATCCCAACGTTGATTCTACTGTTTGGTACTATTTAAAGTATCTCTGAGCATGAGCCTCAGAGCTTTTTTTCCTTTAGTCGTCTTAAAATACTTCTCTCTTCTCAGCGCATCTTGTTTAGACTGAAAGGACTCATAAAAAATCAGCTCTTTACTGGCATATCTGCTTGTCGTATGGCCCCTATTCCCTCTGTGTTCCCTTACGCGTCTTTTTAAATCCGCAGAATAACCAATATAAAATCGCTGTTTTTCCTCTTCCCAAAGAACATATACACAATGCATTATTACTTATCTCCAATTACCATGAACCAGAACGAAGTTCGGTTCATGGCCCTGTACCGAATGCCGCAGGCATTCTGGTTCAGGGCACCACATCCCAACGTTGATTCTCTGGATTGGAACAATATTATACTATCAAATTAGTTGTTTTGAAAGTGTTTTTCACTCTATCTATTACGCTCTATACGTCATCCAAAAATAAAAATCGTCATTGCGAAGAGGCTTACGGCCGACGCGGCAATCTAATCCAAGAGATTGCTTCGGGACCTACGGTCCCTCGCAATGACACACGTTAGGCCTTCTTGCTGACCTTGGCCCAAGTATCTCTCAATGATACTATCCGGCCGAAAACGGGGCTGCCGGGTTTAGAATCTACCGGGTCGGCCGTAAAATACCCCAGTCTTTCGAACTGATACCGATTCCCCTTGTCCGCGGTCTTTAAGCCTGGCTCTAAATAACACTTTTTACGGGTTTCCAGAGACTGCGGGTTCAGGCTTTCTAAAAAGTCTTTTCCTTCTTCCACGTCATTAGGGTTACGTTCCGCGAACAGGTGATCGTACAGCCTCACTTCGGCTTCATAGGCGTGCTTCGCGGAGACCCAGTGGATGGTGCCTTTTACTTTACGTCCGTCAGGAGAGTCTCCTCCCCGTGTTTCGGGGTCGTATGTGCAATGCACCTCTCGCACCTCGCCTTTTTCATCTTTAATGACATCCGTGCAGGTCACAAAATACGCGTACCTCAGCCGGACCTCCCTGCCTGGAGCGAGCCGGAAAAATTTTTTATGCGGCTCTTCCTGAAAATCATCTTTTTCAATATACAGCTCTTTTGAAAACGGGACTTTTCTTGTACCAGCGGCGGTATCTTCCGGATTATTTATAGCGTCAAGCTCCTCTTCCTGGCCTTCGGGATAATTAGTAATGACTACCTTTAGCGGCTCAAGTACAGCCATCGCCCTCGGAGCTGTTTTATTAAGTTCTTCGCGTATGCTATTCTCCAGGACCACGATATCGACGATACTGTTCATCTTGGCAACACCTATCGTGTCGCAGAAATTCCTTATCGACTCCGTCGTGTATCCCCGCCTTCTCACTCCCGCGAGGGTCGGCATCCTGGGGTCATCCCATCCCGAGACATAACCTTCATTCACAAGTCTCAGGAGTTTTCTTTTGCTAAGTACCGTGTGACTTAAATTAAGTCGGGCAAACTCGATCTGCTGAGGATGAAAGACCTCCAATTCGTCTAAAAACCAGTCATACAGCGCCCTGTGTGTCTCAAATTCAAGCGTGCATATCGAATGTGTAATCTTCTCAAGAGAATCCTCCAGGCCGTGCGCCCAGTCATACATCGGATAGACGCACCACTTACTGCCGGTCCTGTGATGTTCTTCATGTAAAATGCGATACATTACCGGATCCCTCATCAAGAGATTCGGATGTTTCATATCTATCTTCGCCCGCAGGGTCTTTGATCCGTCCGGGAATTCCCCCTTACTCATACGTTCGAACAGTTCCAGATTCTCTTTCGGAGTCCGAGAACGATATGGACTATCCTTACCCGTTTCTTTTATAGTTCCCCTGTATTCCCTGACCTCTTCAAGAGTCTGATCGCATACATAGGCTTTCCCTTTTTCGATAAGCCGGACCGCGTAAGCGTACATCTCTTCAAAATAATCGGACGCGTAAAACAACCTGTCTTCCCAGTCGGCGCCAAGCCATTTTACATCCGCGATGATGGAGTCAACATACTCCTGCTCTTCGGCGCACGGATTGGTGTCATCGAATCTCAGATTGAATTTTCCCTTATAATCACGGGCTATCCCCGAGTTGAGGCATATACTCTTAGCGTGGCCTATATGAAGATATCCGTTAGGTTCCGGAGGGAACCGGGTATGGATCCGGCTTTTGTTCTTGCCTTCCGCCAGGTCTCTGTCTATGATGCCTCTTATAAAATTTTTAGGTTTGTCTGTGGATTCCATATTACGCAGCGACTTTTTTCATTCTTTCCAGCGATTTCTCCTTCTCCAGCATCTCTTATTCAGAAACCTACCTATTTTTCGAACGGCCGAAGGCCGTTCACATCCCACACCCCAAACAAAATAGTGCGGTATAATTTGTTTCGTACGGGGCTTCCATGCCCGAACGAGCTCGGTTTTCAAAGCCTGAAAGGCTGAGAAATTGTGAGGGCATGGCTGAGTTTGATCCTCCACAGGAGAGGATCAAACGTCCCCTGTAGAAGCAAATTATTTCGCGACCCTTCTCATCCTTTCTAAGACTTTCTGTTTCCCCAGCACCTCCATCATCTCAAACAAGCCGGCGCCTGCGGTTTTTCCGCTTATCGCCATGCGGGTAGGATGTATTATCTGTGCGGCTTTCAGTTCTCTTTCTTCCGCTATTTTTCTGCATACTTCTTCTATTGTTTCATGCGAAAAAGTATTCAGATTTGCAAGCTCTCCGGCAAATATGGCGAGGTTCTCGGGGTTCCCCTCTTTTCCCAGATATTTCCTTTTCCCCTTTTCCTCCATCTCAAAATCATCTTTAAAAAAATGGTCTGTCATCGCCGGGAATTCGCCGAGGGTCTTCATCCTCACCTTGTATAGATCTATTATCTCCGAAATATACTCGTCCGTCACATTTGATATATCGACTTCCGCCGCCAAAAGCTGTTCTTTTATCAGCGGAAGCAGGTCTTTTGTATCGCTTGCCATGATATATTCGCCGTTTATCCACCTGAGTTTCTGAGCGTCGAACTTGGACTGCACATCGCTGACATTGTTGATGTCGAACAGTTCCGCCGCTTCTTCAAGCGATATTATCTCCCTATCATCCCCGGGTGACCATCCTAGCAGTATAAGATAATTAGCCAGTGCCTGCGGCAGGAAACCTTCTCTTTTATATTCTTCCACAGATACCCCACCGTGCCTTTTGGAAAGCTTGGCGCCGTCGGTGCCCATCATAAGGGGCATGTGCCCAAACCTGGGCGGTGTAAGACCCATAGCCTCATAGAACATGATCTGCTTCGGGGTGTTAGAAATATGGTCATCACCCCTAATAATATGCGTTATGCCGAGATCCGCGTCATCGACTACGCAACAGAAGTTGTACGCCGGAGAACCGTCGGATTTTATCATTACCTGGTCTTTTATTTCATCGGTGTTGAATTTTATTTTCCCGTGAACGATATCGTCCAGTTCTATTTCTATACCCTTCTCTACCTTGTATATTATCGCCTCACCCTCTTTATAGGCTTTCCCCGCAGCGAGTATTTCTTCAGCTTTTTCCCTGTACAACTCGAACCGGTGGCTCTGATGCGTCAAGGGTCCTTCCCAGTCTATCCCCAACCACTTGAGGTCTTCCAGTATCTCCTCAAGAAACCGTTCTTCCGACCGAACCTTATCCGTATCTTCGATGCGCAAAAGAAACTTTCCACCCGTCTTTTTCGCGAAAAGCCAGTTAAAAAGCGCTGTTCTTCCGCTTCCGAGATGAAGAAATCCTGTGGGGCTGGGCGCGAATCTTACAATTGTTTTATTTTTATCCATATTTATTTTTCCACTTGGTATTAGCTCTTGGGTCTTGGGTCTTGGGTGTTGGGATATGTACCCAAGACCTAACACCTAAGATCTAAGACCCAGAACCAATCTCTATTCCCCGTTCCAGAGCCTTGACGTTTATCGGGATCAACTCTGCGCGGCCTTTTGCCATCTCTTCTATCACTCCCATAAAGTCATCTTTGGCAAGGATCCCCCTGCGAGCGACATATATCCCTATCGCTACCATATTCGCCACCCTGACGTTAACCATTTTTATAGCCTCCTCGGTCAAAGGAGCTTCTACGACTTCGATATCGCCCCTTTCGACCTTACCCTCGGCCATAGACGTGTTGAGGATCAGAAGTCCTCCGGGATCTATTCTATCTACAAACTTTGTCAGTGACGGGCCGTTCATGATAATAGCGACTCCGGCTACGGGGACCATGGGAGAACCGACTGGGTCAGTGCTGATTCTTACTGCCGAATGAGCGGTACCGCCCCTTACCTCGGCTCCATAAGAAGGCATCCAGGTAACATGCAGCCCTTTTTTCATCCCGGCATTGGCAAGCACCTTCCCCATGACCATTATGCCCTGGCCGCCGAATCCGGCGCATATTATAGTTTCGTTTATAGCATTCATATTTTCTCTTTATAGCAGCACTCACAGGCCTAAGCGCTATACGCTAGACGCTAGACGCTAAACGCTGTCTTTAATTACCCCTATCGGATACTCCTGGACGACTTCCGTCTCTATGCGCTTCATCGACTCTACCGGGTCAAGGCCCCAGTAGGTAGGACATGGTGACAGTATCTCTACTATGGAAAATCCTTTATTATCAAGCTGTGTTTTGAAACTTTTCGCTATGGCTCTCTTCGTATTCAATACTTCTTTCGGTGAATGCACGGATGTCCTCTCAAGGTAGGAGACACCCTTCAGGTCTTTCATCATCTCGAGTATCTTCAGGGGAAACCCCTCCGTCGCTGACCTGCGCGTGAACTGTGACGTCGCAGTCCTCTGCCCTAGAAGTGTCGTGGGCGCCATCTGTCCGCCAGTCATCCCGTAAACACCGTTATTTACAAAAATAACCGAAAGATTCTCGCCCCGGTTGCCCGCGTGTATGATCTCCGCCGTTCCAATAGCGGCAAGGTCTCCGTCGCCCTGGTACGTGAACACAAGCCGATCGGGAAGGACACGCTTTACCCCCGTCGCTACCGCCGGCGTCCGTCCGTGGGGCGCTTCCATAGTATCAAAATCCCAGTAATCGTAAGCGAGCACAGCGCAACCCACCGGAGCTATCGCGACAGTCGTTTCCCTGCAGCCCATCTCGTCTATCACTTCACAGAGAAGCCTGTGTGCCAGACCATGTCCGCATCCGGGACAATAGTGGGTAGCCTTATCTTTCATCGATTCCGGTCTTGTAAATCGCTTTGCCATTCATCACCTTGTTTGCAAACTGTTAACTGTTTACCGTTTACTGTTCACTGTTTACTTTCTCTATGATCTCTTCTTCGGTCGGCACTCCTCCGCCCATTCGTCCGTAGAAAGAGATTTTGCTGTCATCCTGTACCGCGAGACGCACGTCCTCCAACATCTGCCCGGCACTCATTTCCACCGTCAGAACCTGTAACGCGTCTTTAGATGCTCTTTTTATTTCCTCATACGGGAACGGCCATACCGTGATCGGCCGCACGAGCCCCGTATTTATCCCTTCCGCGGTCAACCTGTCCGCGGCCGCCCGTGCCATACGGCTTACAAGACCGTAGGCAACGATGATCACGTCAGCACCATCGGTGTTATAAGTCTCGCACCTTGTTTCTTTAACTTCGATCTCGCGGTATTTTTTCTGCAGCTTTTCGTTATGCGCTTCCAGTGCCCCGTCTCCCAGAAAAAGGCTTACTACGCGCTGCGCGTCCCTGCCTTTCGCGCCTGTCATGGCCCAGGGTTTTTTAACTATCCCGGCGGGCTTCATATCCTCGTCTATTTCCAGGGGCTCCATCATCTGGCCCAGCATACCATCGGAAAGTATCATCACCGGTGTCCTGTATCTATCGGCAAGCGCAAAAGCGTCGTATGTAAAGGCGAACATTTCCTGCACATTCGCGGGAGCCAGGACCACCATGCGATAATCCCCATGCCCGCCTCCCTTGGTCGCCTGAAAATAATCTCCCTGCGCAGTCGAGATGTTGCCCAGCCCCGGTCCGCCGCGCATAACGTTCACAATAACGGCCGGCAGTTCACATCCCGCCATATACGATATCCCCTCCATTTTAAGGCTTATCCCCGGGCTTGAGGAAGACGTCATCACGCGCGCGCCGGCAGCGGATGCTCCTAATAACATGTTGATCGCGGCAAGTTCGCTTTCGGCCTGGATAAACGTCCCCTTTTTCTCTTCCATCCTGACGGACATATACGCAATAAGCTCATTCTGGGGCGTTATCGGATACCCGGCATAAAACCGGCATCCGGCACGCACCGCGCCTTCACCGCAAGCTTCATTTCCTGTAGACAAATATTTTTTCTTCATTTTCCCTTACATCCAAGATTGTAATAAAAATCGTCATCCCCGCATGTTTTTAGCGGGGACCCTACAAAAATAATTTCATTTCCATTTAATTCCCGCTTCCGCGGGAATGACGTTACTTAACTTTTGCCCTTTTCCTTGCCCTCATCCTCGCCCACGATCTCTATCGCGCAATCCGGACACATAATAACACATAAGCCGCATCCGTTACATTTGTCGGGCGCGGTGAGGACCGCGTATTTAAGACCGCGGTCGTTAATCTTCTCGGACATCTCCAACGCTTTCTTTGGGCACACTTCTACACACAGCCCGCAACCTTTGCATCGTTCAATAGATATGTCCGGTTTTCCTTTTTGCTTAGCCATCTTCTTATTTAAGCTCCGCTTCTATTATATTGGCCACTTCGTCCGGCGCAAGATGATATTTCCTGAGCAGCTCTTCTCTCGCTCCGTGCTCAATGAATTCATCCGGCAGACCAAGGCACCTGATCTTAACTCCTGTAAGATTTTCTCTTTCAAAAAATTCCAGGACCGCGGCTCCGAACCCCGAGGTCGCTATACCTTCTTCCAGCGTAAATATCCTCTTCCCGCTGTGTGCTATCTCTTCGAGCATGGTGCTGTCCAGCGGTTTTATGAACCTGGCATTGATAACGGCTGCTTCTATCCCTTTTTTAGAAAGGACCTCGCTCGCAAAGAGCGCCGTGTTGACCATGTTGCCCACGGCCAAAATAATAAGGTCTTTTCCCTCCCGGAGAGATTCGGCCTTCCCTATTTCAAGCGGCACGCATGAAGAACCGCCGACAAACCGTCTGGCACTGGCTCTCGGATATCTTATACTCACCGGCTTGCCCCATTCCAGAGATTTTTCTATCATCAGCTCTAATTCAACTCCGTCTTTCGGAGCCATAACCACAAACCCGGGAAGACTTCTCATATAAGCTATATCAAACACGCCATGATGCGTCGGACCATCCCGTCCGACCAGTCCCGCCCTGTCCACGCAGAATACTACCGGCAGTTCCTGAAGCGCGACATCATGTATCAGCTGATCATAAGCTCGCTGCAGAAAAGTGGAGTATATCGCCACAACGGGTTTCAGCCCGCCCTTCGCGAGCCCCGCCGCGAAAGTAACCGCGTGAGCTTCGGTTATGCCCACATCGGAGAATCTTTCCGGGAATTTCTCGGCAAAACCGGCAAGCCCTGTGCCGTCGGGCATAGCGGCGGTAACCGCCACTACCTTTTTGTCTTTTTGAGCCAAACGCTGTATCTTATCGGAAAAATGACAGGTAAATGTCTTATCCTCAGCTGACGCTTTTTTCATGCACCCATTGCCTATCTCAAACGATGAAACTCCGTGAAATACCGTCGGATCTTCTTCGGCGTATTTGTATCCTTTTCCTTTTTTTGTGATAGCGTGTATAAAAACAGGTTCCTGCAGGTCCGCTACATTCCGGAACATAGCCACAAGCTGTTCTATGTTGTGCCCGTCTATCGGACCGAAATACCGAAATCCAAGCTCTTCAAACAGTATACCCGGAACCAGAAGATTTTTTACCCCTTCCTGAAATTTCTTTGCCGCCCTGTACGCGGGTCCCCCTAGTTTAGGTATACCCTTTACGACTTTTTCAGCCTCCGCCCTCACCTTATTATACAGCGGGTTGGTTATAACATTATTAAGATACCTGCTCATCGCCCCGACGGATTTTGAAATAGACTGCTCATTATCGTTCAGGATGACCATCATATTGGTCTTCCTATGCCCGGCGTCGTTCATCCCCTCAAAAGCCAGTCCGGTGGAAAGCGCCGCGTCGCCTATTACCGCCGCTATTTTATGGTTCTCTCCTTTAATATCTCTTGCCACGGCAAGACCGAGAGCCGATGAGATAGACGTGGAACTGTGGCCGCAAGTGAACGGGTCGTGCTCGCTTTCCTTGGCGCGCGGAAACCCGCTCATACCGCCCATTTCCCGAAGCGTCTCAAACGCGTGGACTCTTCCCGTAAGCAGTTTATGCGCGTAGCTCTGATGCCCCACATCCCATACGATCTTATCCTTGGGGCTGTCAAAGCAAAAATGAAGCGCTATCGCCAGCTCCACAGCTCCCAGGCTGGCGGCTATATGCCCGCCTTTTCTCGACGTGACGTCGATGATCTTTGTCCTGATCTCTATGGCAAGCTCTTCCAGCTGGCTCATACTCAGTTCTTTTATGTCTTTTGGCGACTTTATATTTTCAAGATAATTGCTCATTATTTCCGCTTCTTTGTTTGGACAACTACTCTTCTTCGTCAAACGGGTCCTTCTGGAATTTACCGTCACTGTTTTTTATAAGCTTCTCTATTTTTTCTTTGGCATTGTCAAGCTGGTCCTGGCACATGCGCGCCAGTTTGACGCCATCCTCATATTTCTTAAGCGAAGCGTCCAGGGAAAGATCTCCGGCTTCCAGCTCGGCTACTATCTTTTCAAGCTTCTCCAGACCTTTTTCAAAACTTTGTTCTTTCGGTTTTACCTCTTTGCCCATATCCCGCCCCTTTTTTATTCTACTTCTTCGACTCTGCTGGTTACCTGCCCCTTCGACAGCCGAGTACTTATCTGATCTCCCTTTTTCAGAACTGTAGCTTCTTTCACGACCTTTCCGCCAAAAAAGGTGATGCTGTACCCTCTGTCCAGTACCGATACCGGACTTAGTGCCTGCAGCTTGCCGGTGACCGTCCCCAGCTCGCGTATCGCTATTTCTGCCCTATGGCTCACGCAGATGGCCGCGGACTTCGCAAGATCACTGACCTGCTGCTCCAGCTTCAAAAAAACGTTCATCGGCGCCCTGAGGACGTAGCTGGACTTTAACTCATCGAGCTCCTGCTCCAGGTTCTCCATCTTGCGCCTTACCGCCAGGTCCATCCGTTCCCATTCATCTTCGAGCGACGCGTCAAGGTCTTCCCTGAGCGGGATAACCAATTCCGCCGCCGCTGACGGGGTTGCCGCTCTTAAGTCCGCAACAAAATCCGATATTGTAAAATCGATCTCATGGCCCACAGCGCTTACAACGGGTATCTCGGACTCAAAAACAGCTCTGACCACGACTTCTTCGTTGAACGCCCACAAGTCTTCAAGGCTGCCGCCGCCTCTACCCACTATCATCACATCTATCGGGTGTTCGTCTTCGCTTTTTGCGGCAACTTCGCGATTAAACTCATTAAGTTCCCGTATCGCTCTCGCTATTTCTTCAGCAGCGCCGTCGCCCTGCACCTTGACCGGCCGTATGGTGATCTCCATGCCCTCATATCTTCTCCGGACGACCCTCACTATATCCCTGACCGCGGCTCCTGTCGGCGAAGTAACTACCCCTATCCTCGCCGGGAGGAACGGTAAAGGCTTCTTATTCTCTTCGGCAAAAAGGCCTTCTTTCTGCAGTTTGCGTTTCAACTGCTCGAACGCGAGCTGTAGTCCGCCCTGGCCTCTCGGTTCCACGCCACTGACATACAGCTGGTACTGACCCCTTTTATCATAAACGCTTATCTTGCCGCGGCACAAAACGCTCATACCGCTTTCGATCTCAAATTTTACTCCGCGGCTGTTGCCTCTGAAAAGAACACAGTTGAGCAAGCCCTGTTCGTCTTTCAAACTAAAATACGCGTGCCCCGCAGACGATACCGTCAGGTTGGAGACCTCTCCCTCCACCCATGCGTCCTGGAACGTGCCTTCCAATATGGACCGTATGTCCCTGGTCAGTTCCGAGACCGTGTAGATCTTCTGTTCGCCCATCCTCTTCCCGTCCCGGTGCGCTTGCGCTACATTTTTTCCTGTACGCGTTCTATACTGCGCGCGTTACCTGTCTCATTATCTATATCTATAACGACACCATGCATCTGGATATCGCCCGTAGCCACTTCGAATCTCGTAGGAAGATTTGTCAGGAACCGTTCTATGATAAGTTCCTTCTGCCTTCCTATCACCGAATCATAAGGACCCGTCATCCCGCTATCCGTTATATACGCCGTACCCTTCGGCCGTACTGTCTCATCCGCCGTCTGTATGTGTGTATGAGTACCCAGGACCGCGCTGACCGAACCGTCAAGAAACCATCCCATAGCGACCTTTTCGCTGGTAGCTTCCGCGTGCATATCTACGATTATTATGGGAGTTTCTTTCCGCAGTTCTCTTACTTCTTCCCTTGCTCTGCGAAACGGACAATCTACAGCGTCCATAAAAACCCTGCCGATAAGGTTGACTACCCCGACCTTCACTCCCGCTATTTCCACAACAGTGGATCCTTTACCGGGAACACCTGGAGGATAGTTCAGCGGTCTTACAACTTTGTCCGTCTTGTCCAGGAAAGCATAGGCCTCTCTTTTCTTCCAGATATGATCGCCGGAAGTAAGAACGTCTATACCGTTATTGAACAGCTCTTCCGCTATCCCCGGAGTGATACCGCTGCCTCCGGCCGCGTTCTCACCATTGGCTATAACGCAATCTATGCCGTTGGCCTCCCGGAACTCGCGCAACCTCTTGCGTGTCACGTTACGTCCCGGCCGGCCTACTATGTCTCCTATAAATAGTACTTTCATAAAACCCCTCTTATCAACGTGATCCCCGCGGAAGCGGGGATCACATAAAAATAACATTTACCTTGCTAGATCCCGGATAGCTGCCTTCAGCATCTTCCGGGATGACGTTCGACCATATAACTTGCTTCGCTTACGCTGCGCAAGTCATGGTCTCTCCTTATTTTGCGTACTCAATAGACCTGATCTCCCGAATAACGACCACTTTGATCTGTCCGGGATACTGCAGGCTGTCTTCTATCTTCTTTTTTATTTCCTGCGCCATGACTGCCGCCTGAGCATCGTCTATTTTTTCGGGCTGAACTATTATGCGTATCTCCCTGCCCGCCTGTATCGCGTACGTCTTGTCGACACCGTTGAACTCATTCGCTATAGCTTCAAGGTTATCCAGCCTCTTGATGTAGGATTCAAGGCTCTCTCTCCGCGCTCCCGGCCGGCTAGCGCTTACCGCGTCCGCCGCCTGCGCGAGTACCGCTAGGAGTGTCCTGGGGTCGATGTCGCCATGATGAGCCTCTATCGCGTGGACGACCGTATCCGGTTCTCCGTATTTCCTAGCGAGATCCGCTCCCAACTTCGCGTGTGATCCCTCGAGCTCGTGAGAAACGGCTTTGCCTATATCATGCAGCGCGCCTATCCTCTTTGCCAACCCCACATCAAGCCTTAACTCTCCGGCCATGGTAGCCATCAGATACGCGGTTTCTTTGGAATGCTGCAGGACGTTCTGCCCGTAACTCGTCCTGAACTTAAGTCTGCCAAGGAGCTTTACCAATTCCGAATGTACGCCATGTATGCCAATGTCAAGCAGTGTGTTCTCACCCTCTTCCTTGATCGTAGCTTCCATCTCTTTTTTTACTTTTCCTACCACCTCTTCGATCCTGCCAGGGTGTATCCTTCCATCGCCTATCAGCCTTTCCAGCGAGATCCGCGCGATCTCCCTGCGGAATTTATCGAACCCGGAAATAATAACGGCCTCGGGCGTATCGTCGATGATGATGTCCACTCCCGTCGCCATTTCCAACGCTCTGATATTCCGGCCCTCGCGACCGATGATCCTTCCCTTCATATCTTCCGAAGGAAGATTTACAACGCTTACAGTAGTGTCTACAGTATGGTCGACAGCGCATTTTTGTATCGCCAGACCGACGATCTTGCGTGCTTCTTTATCCGCCTTGTCCCGTGTCTCTTCCTGTACTCTTTTTATCGTATAGGCCGCGTCCTGCCGAGCTTCGTCTTCCATCTTCTTCATCAAGAAACTCTTGGCCTGTTCTTTGCTGATACCAGATATTTCCTGCAGCCTGTCTTTTTCTTCCTGTATCATCCTTTCAAGGTCCGCCTTATGTTTGTTGAGTTCCTCTTTCTTCTGGCTAAGCACCCCTTCGTTCTTTTTTGCTTCTTTTTCTTTCTGGTCCAAAAACTCTACCTTCCGGTCAAGGTTCCCTTCTTTCTGCATGAGTCTTTTTTCCATTCCAAGCAGCTCTTTCCTGCGCTCTTTGGATTCTTCCTCAAACTCAGCCCTCATCTTGAGCTGCAGATCTTTCGACTCAAGTATTGATTCTCTTTTCCTTCTTTCCGCTTCTACTTTAGAGTTGTTGATGATCGTCTTTGCCTTATCCTCGGCACGTTTCACTTTCATCTTGGCGGTATATTTGCGCAAGACGTATCCCATCAGGAAAAAGAAAACCCCTCCGAGAAGTGCAAACCCGAGATAAGATGCTGTAAGTCCCATTTTCATATATATCCTCCCTTTCTATTAAGGGCGTCGCTTTTAAAACACTTTTCGGCATCAATGCCAAATGAGTATCTGTGCAGGGCGAATTTTTTATTTA
Organism: Candidatus Tantalella remota; assembly: GCA_030765685.1. GTDB lineage: Bacteria > Omnitrophota > Gorgyraeia > Tantalellales > Tantalellaceae > Tantalella > Tantalella remota. The sequence continues at coordinate 20,378 of JAVCCB010000071.1, forward strand.
CAGCAGGACTATTCTGTGATGACCATTGTTACTGGTCTGTCATGACTATCGGATGGAAGGATTTGAGTGACCTGGAATGAAAAGGCTAATCCTATTGTTGGTACCGAAGATAGTGCCGGCTCGGACAGGAATCGGTCATAATACCCTTTGCCTCTTCCTAATCTCATGTTGCTGTTGTCGTATGCTATTGCCGGAACCACTATAAGGTCTATCTCCTTCAACGGTACTGCCCCGTCAAGGCCATTTGCCGGCTGATTTATGCCGTACGGGCCCTGTTCCAGGTGTTCTATCGCTACAAGCTCAGAAGCTGTTATCGTTTCACTTTCCGACCCCAGGTACGGGACCGCAACCCTTTTCCCCTGTTCCAATGCCTTCGACACTACGTACTCTGTATTCACTTCCGTAGACAATGAAACATAGATCATGACTGTCCTGCTGGCCCGGAATTCTTCGCTGGAAAGGAGCTTTTCTTGTATTATCTTGCTCTTTTCCTCCCTCACCGAGGGATCCTGATCCCGCAGACGCCTGATTGTTTCCTTTCTAATTATATTTTTCTGTTTCTGCATTTCCATCTGTTCGTTCATAATATTATACTATAATAATTTTGATATTCCTATTTATTTTCCGTTATTGCCACTCACGCTCGCACGAAATCCATAAACTGTTTAGTCAAATGGCTTTACGCTGTTTTCTTCGACATATAGTCATCTATAGCCTTAGTCAGGGCCTCTTCCGCCAGGACCGAACAATGCCTTTTTACCGAAGGCAAACCGCCCAGAGCATCAACTACCGCTTCATTAGATATTTTTCTCGCCTCTTCTATGCTCTTACCCTTTATCATCTCGGTCAGGATGGAACTTGACGCTATCGCGGCACCGCAGCCGAAAGTCCTGAATTTAGCGTCTTCTATGATCTCGTTCTCGTCGACCTTTATGAACAATTCCATTATATCCCCACAAACAGGATTCCCGACCTTGCCTCTGCCTGAGGGATCCTTCATTTCGCCCACGTTTCGGGGATTACTGAAATGTTCCATTACTATTTCTGAATATTCTGACATTTTTCTTCTCCTTATTCGTCTCCCGGATACACCGGGCTCATTGCCCTTAATCTCGCTATGATGGCTGGTAATTTCTCCATAACATAGTCTATCTCTTCTTCTGTGTTAAAAATACTGAAAGAAAATCTTACAGATCCCTGGGAATACAAAGCGTCTATTCCCATACTCATAAGAACATGCGACGGTTCAAGGCTTCCCGACGTACAAGCCGATCCGGTAGATACCGCTACGCCTTCAAGATCAAGGCTTAAGAGTATGGATTCTCCCTCAAGATAATCAAATCCTATATTCAAGGTATTAGGCAGTCTTTTCTCAGGATGCCCGTTAAGCCTGGTCATCTTTATCTCCGACTGTATGCGTTCGTGCAGCTTGTCCCTGAGACATTGCACTCTGGCATAATTCTCCTGCCCCTTTTCAGTCGCGATCTCGCAAGCCTTCCCTAAGCCAACGATACCGGGAACGTTCTCCGTTCCGGGCCTTCTTCCTTTTTCCTGATGCCCTCCGTACCTGAATTTGGCCAGCTTTGTACCCTTTTTGATGTAAAGAGCGCCGACCCCTTTAGGTCCGTTTATTTTATGTCCTGACATGGAAATGAGATCGATCTTCGTTTTCTGTACATCAAGCGGCATCTTTCCCACGTACTGCACGGCATCGCTATGGAACGGTACTCCTTTTCCCTGGGCTATCGCGGATATCTCGTCTATCGGCATTATGGTCCCGGTCTCATTGTTCGCCGCCATAATGGTGATGAGGATAGTCTTATCCTTTATACTTTTTGCAAGTTCGTCCAGGTCGATGATACCGTATTCATCAACTCCGAGGTAAGTCACCTCATATCCCTGCTTCTCAAAATATTTGCAGGTATTGAGTACCGCCGGATGCTCGACAGATGACGTTATGATGTGGTTGCCCTTGTCTTTGAGAGCTTCCGCTATGCCCCGCATAGCGTAGTTATCCGCCTCTGTCCCGCCGGCTGTAAATACGATCTCCTCGGAAGAAGAGGCGTTTATCATCTTCGCTACCTGGCTTCTGGCTTTTTCGAGATGCTTCTTCGCCTCCCTTCCGAAAAGATGAACACTTGAAGCGTTCCCGTAGATCTCTCCAAAAAACGGCACCATAGCCTCGATCACTTCAGGGTGAACCTGCGTCGTGGCATTGGAATCAAGATATATTTTCTTCATGATACTTTTTCCTTTTCAAGTTTAAGCGGATTTTTTTTGATCGCCTTCTCTGCAAGATACTTAAGCGAATACCCCGACATCGTCTCCTGTATCTTGCGGGCGATCTCATCCCACACCTCTTTCGACGCGCACATCCCGAACTGCTTGCAGGCAGTCTTGTTGTGCCTGCCGGATGTGCAGCCTACAGGCGCTACCCCGCCCTCGAGGGAGGTGATAGCGTCGTACACGCTTATATCCACCGGATCTTTTGCCAGCATATATCCGCCCTTCGGGCCGCGAACACTTTGCACTATCCCGCATTTCTTAAGGCGGTTGAATATCTGCTCCAGGTACACGCCCGAGATACCTTCTTCCTTCGCTATGTCACGTATCGAGAGATGCTCTCCCCTTGCGTGAACTATAGCGAGATTTATAAGAGCTCTCACTCCGTATGAAGCTTTTGTTGTTACAAGCACTCTTGACCCTCCGATTTATACAGACTCTACGCGCTCTACTTCCGGGACTTCTTTCCTTATATTCTGCTCGACAACGTTCTTAAGCGTCATCTGGCTCATCGGGCATCCCGAACACGCGCCGGTAAGTTTCACTTTTACAACATTACCCTCAACTGCGACCAGTTCTATGTCTCCACCATCCATCTGGAGGGCCGGTCTTATCTTTTCTATGACTGCTTTTACTTTTTCTTCCATTTTATGCTCCTTTATTTAACGGTAACTTTCTGTCTCAGCTGTAGCATGTTATTATACCTTACTAAAAAAGTCAAGTTAAATTTTGTCCCCCCTTACGGCAAGGTCCGCCGAAGCCTTGGCGAAGGCGGGAGTGATAACGACGTAAGTTGGTTGATAAAATTTAATCCTGAGCGGGAGGGAGCAACGCGACCGAGCCGAAGGATCTCTGGATATCGGGGACAGGCGGGTCTGGGAATAGGGAATAGGGAATAGGGAATAGGGAACTGGGAATAGATCAATTCCCCCTTCCCAATTCACCATTCTCAAAAATAGTACCCCCGGACAGCGAACGCTACTCCATTAAAAAACCCGGTCCTAAGACCGGGTTTTCTAAACCTCACCCGCCGCTATCCGCAGTCTCCGGTGGGATTTTATATATCCTAAACTTGCTCGCTATTTTTAGTCTTCAGTATTCAGTATTTAGTATATGGTTAACTATCCTCTATTTATAGTTTACCTTACAATACGCCCCTCCGCAACTTACCAGAGGTAACTTTTGTTGAGTTTACGGTTGGGCGACAACGGTGGCCGATCAGCTGAGATTTGCTTATTAATCCCCTTTCGCGCAGATCTCGGGGGAGAATCCGGGACGGGAACGCATGTATCTGCCTATGAATACATAGATTACGACTGTGGCAAGAATAGCGCCGCCGAAACTTACCAGCGGTGACGCAGATATAAGATAAAGCGAGAATATGGAGATAAGAAAAGCTAAAAGAGGGATGCCATATACAAGTATATATACCTTCATCATAGAAGACGTGTCGACTTCTACCTCCACACGGTCACCCACCCCCAGGCCGGCCGTTTTTTCGGCGCTTACGGTAACACGCCTTGGTTTTGCCGCCCCGCAGCTGCCGCATTTACTACATACTTCCTGCGGACTCACCTCAATAACAGCTTCAGTTCCGTCGATCTTGATTATTTTACCTTCTTCTTTCATCTTTCTTCCTATATACGAAGCTGTTCTATATCATTTTCGCCGAGGGGATCGGCTAAAATAGTGCGCACTTCCTTCCCTACCTCCAAAAGCTGCACTTCTATACCCTTGTCTTTTTTTCTTTTAGAATGACCTACCGCCAAAGACGCGGCTTTAGCAATATTTTCAGGCGTCTGCGCGCCCTGAAGAAGAACGTACGGTCCCGGGTCTTTTTCCATCCACAAAGCGGTCTCGTTATCTTTTTTATGCGCCTCCAACGCCTCGTTCTCTTTTTCGTCCCGGCCGACGATAACTTTCGTTCCGGGAGCAAGACGAAAATGCCTGCCGAACTTAAGCAACGAGATGTTGTGCAGATCAAGCAGTCCCGCTTTCATAAGGTCTTTTACTTTGGCCGAAAAAAGCGGGTCCGTCAAAAGACAGCTTACTCCGAGCGCTGAAAACTTTTTTATCCCGTAATGTTTAGCGAGCGCGAGCTGCGGTTTTCTGGACCTTCCCTGTATGTCCAAAAGCTTCTCCCGATCGACCAGCCCCTCTTTCTCGGGAACAGTCTCTTCCATCAGCTTTGCCGACAGCGGCCTCAGAAGATATTCTCCCACGCCAGACTGTTCCTGTATAAGGTCGAGAGATTTCCGGTTCTGCGACATCGGCCTTTCGCCGAGAACCTCGCCTGTTATGATAAAACTCGCGCCTTCATCTTCCATTATCTCTTTGGCCCTTTTCAACATAAAGATCTTGCAATCTATACACGGATTTATGTTTCCGCCATAACCATGCCGCGGTTTCCCCAGAACCGACAGAAACTCTTTAGATATGTCTATGACCCGCACGCGTATCCCCGCGTCTTCCGCCGCGTCGCGAATGCTATCAGCAGTCTTTTCAATATCCGTAGAGGCCGCTGACATGACGAAAGCTATACCCTGCACTTCTACCCCCTGCTCCTGTACGACTTTGGCCGCGAGCAGGCTATCCAATCCTCCGGATATAAGCGCGATGGTTTTAGTTGTCATAAATGCTCCGATGTTGCATTGTGTATACTTGCTGAACCAACAATCGTCATCCCCGTTTGTGACCGAGGGGCAAAGGCCCCCGAGGAAACCGAAGGTTCCCCGTAACAAAATTAAATGCATGTAGGGAAATGCCGAATGCCAGAGGGCTTCGGCCTTTTAGCGGGGACCTCATAAAAATCATTATTTCTATTTGCTTCCCGCTTCCGCGGGAATGACGTCCCCAAGACCTAACACCCACCTACTTCGCGTTACTCCGCAAATGTTCCAACCATGCTTTTATTTTTTTCTCATAACCCATTTCGGTAGGAATATAATATTTCTTCCTTGACCTCATATGTTCCTGGTCGACGTAATGGTCGTCGTATGAATGCGCGTATTTATACCCTTCTCCGTGCCCGAGCTTTTTCGCGCCCTGATAATGAGCATCTTTCAGGTGATCCGGGACTTCCTGCGTTCTCTCGGACTCAACGTCACTTATAGCATTGTCTATCCCCACATATGCCGCGTTGCTCTTTGGCGCGCATGCCACATACACCGTTCCTTGCGCAAGGGGTATCCTCGCCTCAGGGAACCCCACAAACTCCGAAGCCTGCATAGCCGCGTTCGCGACTACCAGCGCCTGCGGCTCGGCATTACCAACGTCTTCGGACGCGCATATCACGAGGCGGCGGGCGATGAACCGGGGATCCTCACCGGCGACTATCATCTTCGCTAGCCAATACAATGCCGCGTCGGGATCCGACCCCCGCATGCTTTTAATATAAGCGCTCGCGGCGTCATAATGCCCGTCACCATTGCGGTCATATACAACTGCCTTCTTCTGTATAGATTCTTCCGCTTCTTTAAGAGTTACTCGTGTCTTGCCTTTCTCATCGGGTGCGCTTGTCCTCACCGCTATTTCCAGGGCCGTCAAAGCTTTTCGGCCGTCACCGTCCGATATTTTCGCCAAATGCGCCAAGGCTTCATCATCAACGCTAACGGTTTCTTCCCCCAGGCCCCGTTCTTTATCTTTAAGCGCCTTTTTCATCAGGAAGATTATGTCTTCTTCCTCCAAAGCTTTGAACTCAAAGACCTGGCTTCTCGAGATAAGAGCGGAGTTTACCGTAAAGAAAGGGTTTTCCGTAGTCGTCCCTATAAGGACAACGCTTCCGTGCTCGACTTCCGGAAGAAGGACGTCCTGCTGCGCCTTATTAAACCGATGTATCTCATCAAGCAGCAGAATCGTCTTGCGTCCGTCTATCTTTTTGAATTTTTTAGCGGACTCTATTATCTTGCGCATTTCCGCGACATTACTGGAAACCGCGTTCTTCCGGACAAAAGAGGCGCCTGTTTTTTTTGATATCACCATCGCCAGGGCGGTCTTTCCAACCCCCGGAGGCCCGTAAAATATAACCGAACTCAACCTGTCGGCCTCTATCGCGCGCCTGAGCAGTTTGCCCTCGCCTACGATGTGTTTCTGTCCGGCAAAATCTTCCAGTTCTACAGGGCACATCCGCGCCGCCAGCGGCGCGTCATTTACCATTTCAGTTTTATTTTCAAAAAGGTCCATCAAATTCCCCTGTTATCTTTTTTTTGCTGAACACGAAGTCCGCCATAGCCCAATAATCCTAAGTAGTTCGGCAAAGACGGGACCAAAGGGAGTCGAGAAATCTCTCTTGAGATCCTTCGACTCGTCCTACGTCCTCTCTCAGGATTAATTCGCACTTATCTTTTGGCTCTCTTCTTTCACCAAAAAATGTGCTCATTAAAAAAAAACAGGGCCGGATCAAGATCCGGCCCTGCTCCATCAAGCCGTAAACAAATCGAGAATAATCGACCTGGTAAACCAGGTGGGTGCCCTCCTGGCGTCCCCTAAAGAACGGCAAAGTTAGACTCCCAAAACGATAGTGTTGGTCAAATTCTCACAAATTCATCTACGAACCCAACAGAATCTGTACACATCAAGTATACATCCTGTTTTTGCCGTAGCCAAGAATTTATTTCGACCATAAAAAGAGCAGTATTCAGCTTTTATCCACGCGCCCCTCTGACCGCCGTTTTCATGTCCGTGATTCTCCGAGAAGTAGGTACCTGTGGCGTGCGAGAAGAATGTGCCCAGCATCCTCTTACTACTCGGGCGTGTGAGGTGCTATCGAAAAGATATGTCAAATTTTTTCTGCAACGTATTCTTCAGCTTATCATGAGCAAGGCCGACTTCTTCGTCGGTAAGAGTCCTCGTCGGTAATCCGTATTTTATGGAATATGCATAACTCACCTTGGCAGAAGGTATCTTCTCCCCCCGATAGACGTCAACAAGTTCTATGTCCTGCACGAGATCTTCCCCTGTGGCGGCCATAGCTTCGTAAAGCTCTCCGGCAATAACCGTTTCTTCGCACAGGATAGAAACGTCTCTTGATGAAAACGGGAATTTTGGGATCGGCCGGTAGTGGTTTTCAAGAACCGCGCTCTCCAGCACTTCGTCCAGGTTAAGCTGACAGAGATAGACGGGGTGTTCAATATCATAATCTTTTAATATTTTTTTGCTGATCTCTCCGCCGAAACCGATCTTTTGTGTCGAACCCCATAATTTCATTATCGCCGCCACGCTAAACCCCTCTACTAGGCGGGGCTCGAAGACAGGCTCAAGATGGAGCCTGCGCAAAACAAGGTCCATCGCTCCTCTGAGATCAAAAATATTCACTTCCCGCGCCCCTTCGACCCAGTTCTTCCTAAGCGCGCCCGTAAGGGCTATGCATACAGTGTCACATTCCGCGTACCGTCTTTTCCCGGATCCCTTAGAATACGTTTTCCCGATCTCAAACAGACCAAGATCCCTGTTTTTCCTGTTCAGGTTCCATGAAATAGACTTTAGCATGCCATGCAGAAGTTGCGGTGTAAGATAGCGGAGCTCTTCTGATAAATAATTTTTTAGCTCTACGGGCTCGGCTGACAGGGCCCTGAACCGTTCCACCGCGGCCTCGCCGATAAGATTATATGTCATGATCTCGTTCAGGCCCGCACCCACAAGCAGCTGTCGGATCTTCTCAAGAACAAGGCGAGCCCTCTTTTTTCTTTCTATCTGGGGGATCAACTTATTCACCCTGGCCGGGATATTATCATAACCGTATATTCTCGCGACTTCTTCCACCAGATCTATCGACCGGCTGAGGTCTTCCCTGAAAGAAGGTACCTGGACCGTAAGAGCGGATCCGTCCTCTCCCAATATCTTGAGGCCCAGTCTCGTCAGGATCTTCTCGACCTTGTCTCTCTCGAGCGGTACGCCCAGAACTTCGCCCGCCCTGGTTATATCAAATGTTATCTCCGTTTCAGAAGGAGCCGCTTCCCCTTCGTCGAGAAAACCGCATATGCTTCCTCCGGTCTCTTTTGCTATAAGCATCGCCGCCCTGTCTGAGGCGGGGACGACCATTCCCTTATCAACTCCTCTTTCAAACCTATAACTGGAATCGCTCGAAAGGCCCAGCTTCCTGGCGGTCCTTCTGACCGATAACGGATCAAAGTAGGCGCTTTCAAGGAGGATGTTCTTTGTCCCTTCCGTTACCTCAGTATTCTGACCACCCATCACTCCGGCTACAGCTATCGGCCGGTCGCTGTCAGCTATGACCAGCATACCTTTATCAAGCTCTCTTTCCTCGCCGTCGATAGTAATTATTTTTTCACCCTTTACGGCTTCCCGCACCACGATCTTGCCGCCTTTTATCTTATCCAGATCAAAAGCGTGCATCGGCTGACCCGTCTCCATGAGACAATAATTGGTCACATCCACCACATTGTTCACGTCTCGCATCCCGAGAGCGATGAGCGGATCTTTGATAGCCGCGCTTGAAGATTTTACGGTAACACCCGTGATCACTCTTGCGGTATACCGGGAACAAAGTTTTTTGCTTTTTATGGTACATCCAACAGCGGGACCGCCCTCGGCAGCTTCGGGAAGAGTCATCTCCGGCAGACGAAGGTCTTCATCAAACACCGCTGACGCTTCCCTCGCGAGTCCTATAACATTAAGGCAATCCGGCCGGTTAGTGGTTATTTCAAAACTCAGGACTTTCTCTTTGCCAGCGTCTTCTATGCTCTCTACTTCCGAACCGGCCAAAGTAAGCCCTTCGGCAAGCTCTTCCGGAGTTGCCTTTATGTCTACGTATTTTTTAAGCCAGCTATATGTTACTTTCATAGTCTAAACCGTGTTCTCTCTGTGGATTACAGATTACAGATTACAGATATCTGAAATCTGACATCTGACATCTGACATCTGACATCCCGTTTCCTATCATTACAACTTTGTGCGCAACCTTGTCACTACTTAAATTGTTCAAGGAATCTTATATCGTTCTCATAAAACAGCCTTATGTCCTCTATACCGTACAGCAGCATAGCGATCCTTTCAACGCCCATGCCAAAAGCGAAACCCGTATATTTTTCCGGATCGTACTTCACCGCGTCAAAGACTTTCGGATCCACCATGCCCGCTCCCAGTATTTCCAGCCAGCCGTTACCGGAACAGACTCTGCACCCTTTGCCTTTGCACATTATGCACGAGATGTCCACTTCCGCGCTAGGTTCAGTGAACGGAAAAAAATGCGGCCTGAGCCTCATCTTGATATCTTCGCCGAACATACTTCGGCAGAAAACCGACAGGACACCCTTAAGATCGGAAAATTCTATTCCTTTATCGACCATCAGGCCTTCAACCTGGTGGAACATGAATGAATGTGTCGCGTCAACGGCATCCGGCCTGTATACCCGGCCCGGCATTATCGCCTGCACCGGTGGAGCCTGTTCCTGCATCACGTGTATCTGGACATTTGACGTATGGCTTCTGAGAACATGCTCGTCGTCGACATAAAAAGTATCGAACGCGTCACGCGACGGATGGTCAAGTGGGATGTTGAGGGCTTCAAAATTATAAAATTCGGTCTCGATCTCCGGGCCGTCTTCGATGCGGAACCCCAACGACACGAAGATCTCGTTTATCCGATCCATGACCTGTGTGAGGGGGTGCAATGTGCCGACTCTGGGCATAAGGCCCGGCATGGTCACGTCTACCGTCGCTCCGCCTTCGGCGGGCGCTCTTTCGAGACGTTCCCGTGTTTCCTGCACTTCGGTGTTCATCCCATTCTTGAGGATGTTCGCCTTTTTACCTACTTCTTTTTTTTCTTCAACGGGCAATCCGGCAAGCCCCCTCAAAATAGCGGTAAGCTCGCATTTGCGTCCAAGGTACTTCACCCGGATATCCTCAAGGCGCGAGAGATCCGCGCACGCTTCGACCTCTTTCCCGAATTCTTCCTCTATCTGCAGTAGTCTTTCCAGAGTCTTCATGTCCGTATCGTTATTCTTTCTTCTTTGCCTCTCGCGCGTCGGCGCGAAAAAGCGAGATCAAAAGTTGCGGGCAAGTAAACCTTCCCGCCGGCGGTGACTATGCTCTAGCTTTTTTCATAAGAGCTTTGAACCCTTTGGCATCTTTCGCCGCTATCTCCGACAGCATCTTTCTGTTCAATTCGATACCGGCCTTCTTCAGCCCGGCTATGAATTTGCTGTAAGAGAAATCCTGTGCCCTGCAGGCAGCGGTTATCCTCGTTATCCAGAGTGCCCTGAAATTCCGTTTTTTCTTTTTCCTGTCGATATAGTTCGCAATCAGGCTCTTCCGAGCGGCTTCCTTCGCCGTCTTCAGCAGCTTGGACCTTGCCCCTCGCTGTCCCTTGACAGCTTTAAGTACTTTTTTCTTTCTTCTAAGCGAACTGGTCGCATGTTTTACTCTAGCCATTTTTTCTCCTTTTTAAATCTTTAATTTGCCGGATACGCATCCTTAATCGTACGGCAAAAGTGTCCTTATTTTCTTTTCTACTGTCTTGTCCACCGTAGTGGCCGCTTTAAGTGACCTCTTACGCTTACGCGTCTTCTTGGTAAGGATATGTCTGGCGCCTTCTTTCTGCCTCTTTACCTTACCCGACGAGGTGACCTTACAGCGTTTTTTTGTTCCTTTATGTGTCTTCAGTTTCGGCATAACTTCTCCTTATTTCTTTGTTTGTTGCCCTTCCAGGGCCTTCGGGACAATTGTCATAGTCATTGTCCTACCCATGGCCTTGGGGGCTGTTTCCATTTCGCCCAGAGCTGAGACGTCATTAGCGACCCTGTGCAGCAGTTCCCTGCCCAACTCTTTGTGGGCGTTCTCCCGGCCGCGAAACCTGAGAGACACCCTGACTTTGTCTTTTTTCTCCAGAAACTCTTTCATATGTTTCAGTTTGACCTGATAGTCATGTTCTTCTATGCGGATCTTGAACCTGATCTCTTTCATGTGAGTAACATGCTGTTTTTTCTTAGCTACTTTCTTCTTCTTTTCCTGCTCATACTTGTACCGGCTGTAATCCATTATCCGGCATACGGGGGGATCGGAATTGGGAGAAACTTCTACGAGATCCAGGTTGATCGCCCTGGCTTTTTCTATCGCCACGCTTATCTCTACCACCCCAAGCTGGGCGCCTTCTTCATCTACCAGTCGCACCTTCAAAGCGCGTATCCGCTGGTTGACCCTCACTTCGGGCTCATGCCTGCGACCCCTGTTAAAATTTCCTTTGTATGTAATAGCTTCCTCCTCTACTTTTTCTCCGCAACCTCGGCCCGGAGTTTCTCCAGAAAATCCTTCACTTCCAGGACCACCTGGTCTCCGCCTTTTCTGCTCCGCACAGAAACTGTGCCGGCTTCCATCTCCTTGTTGCCGACAACGGCCATATATGGTATTTTCGCAAGTTCCGCGTCTCTTATTTTTCTCTGCATCTTCTCGTTCCGGAGATCGGTCTCGCTCCGGAGGTCGGATTTCTGCAGCTCGTTTGATACTTTCTGAGCGTATTCCGACTGTTCCTCGGAAATAGGTATCACTTTGACCTGTACCGGCGCCAGCCAAAGAGGAAAATCTCCTCCATAATGCTCAATGAGCGCCCCGATAAATCTTTCCAGGCTCCCGAGTATGACCCTGTGCAGGACTATCGGCCGTTTCTCTCCTCCATCCTGATCGGTGTACTTAAGGTCAAACCGTTCCGGCAGAGCAAAATCGCACTGTATAGTCGCGCACTGCCATGCCCTGCCAAGGGCGTCTTTTAGCTTAATATCTATTTTGGGACCGTAAAAAGCTCCGTCACCTTCGTTTATATCGTATTCCAGCCCCTTGGCTTCAAGCGCTTTTTTCAAAGCGTTCGTTGCCTCTTCCCAATCCCCATCGGTCCCTATATGTTTTTCCGGACGGGTACTCAGTTCGATCTCAAAATCCTGGAACCCAAAGACCTTCAATGTCTCGTCGACGAATTCGATGACCTTTACTACTTCTTCCTCCGCCTGATCTCTCAGGCAGAAGATATGGGCATCGTCCTGTGTAAAACCTCTTACCCTCAAAAGACCGTGCAAGACTCCCGATTTTTCGTGACGGTAAACGTTCCCCAGTTCGAAATATCTCATCGGGAAATCTCTGTAGCTTCTTACCTTCGACGCATATACCAAAATGTGACCGGGACAGTTCATCGGTTTAACGGCAAACTCCTGCCCTTCACTCTCAAAGATGTACATGTTCTCTTTGTAATAGTCGTAATGCCCCGACCTTATCCAGATATCGCTCTTCATTATATGCGGGCTGGAAATCAGCTCATATCCTTTCTGAATATGCTGCCTGGTAATATAATCCGCTATTAACTGCCTGAGCATCGCCCCTTTCGGGTGATACAGAACAAGCCCCGCCCCGACAGCATCGTTGAAGCTGAACAGATCCAGCTCTTTACCCAGTTTTCTGTGATCTCTTTTCTGGGCCTCTTCTCTCAGCATAAGATATTTTTTCAGTTCCTTCCTGCTCGGGAACGCTATGCCGTATATACGCTGCAGCATAGGGTTCTCTTCGCTGCCTCTCCAGTACGCTCCGGCCACAGAAAGAAGCTTGAACGCCTGTATCCTTCCGGTACTCTCAATATGCGGCCCCTTGCACATATCCATAAAATCGCCATGACGGAAAATGGAGACTTCCTCGGCTTCCAGATCTTTCAGAAGATCCAGCTTATAGGTCTCTCCCGCATCCTCCAGCAGCTTTTTGGCTTCATCTTTTGCCACTGTTTCCTGAAGAAACGGCTGATCTTCCTTGATGATGCGCTGCATCTCTTCTTCGATACGGGGCAGATCTTCCGGAGTCAAAAGGCTGCTTTCAGATCCATCGCCTCCCGCGTTTTTGCATCCCCTGAAATCAAAATCATAATAGAAACCTTCCTCTATTGCCGGGCCTATTCCCAGCTTTACACCCGGATAGAGTTTTTTCACGGCATCCGCCATCACATGAGCAGTACTATGTCTTAGTTTCTCAAGATTTTCGTTTTTCTTCTTCGCCATAATATTTTTTTCTCTTCGTTACTCCTCGTCCTCCTATAAAAGAGGGTGCACAGGCAACTCTTGTCCTCCTTCGCCTTCTATTTTATTTTAACTGGCTACGGCGGACAGCTTTCGCCCTTTCTTTGGGGCCTGCCAGCTGACCTGTCCGCCAAAGCTTTAGCGACGGCGGAAGCCAGATACTATTAAAATAGGTAGGCGAGGCCCTCCTTCGCTTACCTATTTTATACTACCCAGCTACGGCGGGCAGACTTCGCCTTTTCTTTACTGGCCTGCCAGACGAAGCCAGATAATATAAAAATATGAAGGCGAAGTCTGGTGGGCAAGGAGGGACTTGAACCCTCACAGTCTTACGACCGAAGGATTTTAAATCCTTTGCGTCTGCCAATTCCGCCACTCGCCCCTTTGTTTCTCTATCATAAAACGCTTATCCCCTGCTCCTGCCACCGCTAACGGAGGGTGATCAGGCCCGCCTTCGCTTCTCTATTTTATCCTACCCAACTACGGCGGGCAGACTTCACCTTTTCTTTGGTGGCCTGCCAGACGAAGCCAGATAATATAAAAATAGGAAGGCGAAGTCTGGTGGGCGATACTGGGATCGAACCAGTGACCTCCACGATGTCAACGTGGCGCTCTAACCAGCTGAGCTAACCGCCCACTTGTGTATTACATCTATAGCATAAAACCGATTTTGCGCTTTATATTATATATAAAAGTCCGTTCATATAAAAGAACATTGTTTCCGCCTAGTTCCCTCCTCCGATAAAGGAGGGTGAGCAGGGCCGCCGCTTTGCTTTGCACTTTTTTCTTCCGGAGGTAGTGTCCTCCTGCGCCTACTACTTTATTTTACCTGGCTACGGCGGACAGCTTTCGCCCTTTCTTTGGGGCCTGCCAGCTGACCTGTCCGCCAAAGCTTTAGCGACGGCGGAAGCCAGATAATATAAAAATAGGTAGGCGAAAGCTGGAGGCGCGGACCGGATTCGCACCGGTGTACACGGTTTTGCAGACCGCTGCCTAGCTGCTCGGCCACCGCGCCAGATATGCCTAACTATTGTCGCTATTATACCTTATAGCGAACTGCTAAATTATCATATTAGACCAGAAATGTCAAATAGCTTTATATGGTTATTTTATTCCGCTCGCCAGGCTACTGTGCCATTCACAAGCAGAACGTTTCTTCCGGCATTAAGGTGGTTTTTGCCCTTATCCTTAACTAGGATCTCGAGAGACGGCCCTCTTACCGACAATCCTGCCGTATAAATGTAATCTGATGCCTCCGGAGTCCCCTCTATTCCGGTCCCGGGACAATCCATCAGGCTCTTGTCAGCCAGATAATCCTCGTCATAAAGCGTCTGCATAGACGTCGGAAACTCTCCGGCATGTTCTCTCGCGTAAATATACAGCCCCAACCCCAGTTCACGCAGGTTGTTCGTGCATGTTATCTTGTCCATCCTGTGACGGCTGTATTGGACAAAAGGAGCCAGAACACAGCCGATTATTATCACTATGGTAAAGACTACCAGCAATTCACTTATTGTGAACCCTTTTCTGCCCATATCTCCTCTATCTTGTCTATTATTGCCTTCGCGAGCCGCTCTTTAGTAAACCCCTTTTTCTCTTCCAGGTTTTCCGACTTATCTATAAAAGAGTAGTCCCTCGCACCGGCGTCCGTCCCAAAAGGATCCGAATGGTCACTTATGGTGTTCAAAACAACCATATCAAGGTGCTTATCCTTAAGTTTCTTCCCCGCGTTCCAGCTGGGGTCATCAGTTTCAAGCGCGAAACCCACTTTTATCAGATCGTCCCGGGTCTTTATTCCCTCCAGGATATCAGGATTCTTTACCAGTTTCAGTTCCAGGGTATCTTTTTTCTTTATTTTGCCGCCGCTTTGCGTTTCGGGCCGAAAATCACATACCGCTGCCGCCATAATAAGACAGTCACAGTTTCGAGATTCCTGTTCTACCGCTTTCTGCATCTCTGCCGCGGATACCACGTTCTTTATCGTTACCCCCTCCGGCGGCGCCAGGCGGACAGGCCCGCTCACAAGAACGACTTCAAACCCGCGTTCGGCGCTTTCGGCGGCTATCTCGTACCCCATCGTCCCCGTAGACCTGTTAGAGAGATATCTTACCGGATCCAGCGCTTCAACAGTCGGGCCCGCGCTTATCAGTATTTTTTTTAACGAAGATCCATTTTTCATATTATTCCAAAGGGCTCTCTAAAAAAACAACGGACCCCGCAGCATTAGCTAGCGGACTGTCTCGATCCTGCCGAAAAGTCCGCTTCGAACGCTGTTAGATCCGTCCATTTAATACCTTCTCGACCTCTCCTACTATAGTTTCCACCGGCGCAAGATGCCCCATGCCTTCTCTGTCGCAGGCAAGATGGCCGGCTACCGGTTCTATGAAAAAATATCCCTTTTCTTTAAGATACACTATTTTGTCCTGCACAATAGGATTGTTATACATTTTATCGTTCATAGCGGGTGCGAAGATAACAGGCACCTCTGCCGCGCAGATAACACAGGTCAACATATCATCACAGATACCGGAAGCGACCTTCCCGAGGATGTCCGCTGTCACCGGGGCGACCAAGATCACGTCCGCTTCGTCCGACAACGAGACATGCTCGGTCGTCCTCTTTTCCGGACGCGCAAACATGTCACAGGCTACGGTGTGCCCGGAAAGCACTTCAAGAGACAGTGGCGTCACGAACCATTTAGCGTCCCGCGACATGACACACTTTACCGTATGCCCTTTTTTCTTCAGAAGGCTGATGATCTCGCACGCTTTATACGCTGCTATGCTACCGGTAACTCCCAGCAGGATGTTCTTGCTCATTTTTATTCCTTCAACAGCTTAAGTTTTACTTTGCCTTCAGCTATTTCCTGTATAGCTATACTTGTAACTTTCTCTTTCGGGTCGCACTCTACCAGCTTTTTCATGCCACTGTTAAGCTCCATTGCCCTGAGCGCGGCAAGATTACAAAGCTTATAAAGACTTCCTACCTTTTCTAATAACTTATCCCGGGATACTCTCTCCATTATACGTTTTCCTTTTTGTTGGTCTTTAACCTGTTCTTTCTCTCTGTTTCTATTACAGCTCTGAGTTCCCGGACCGCCTGGTCCAGATCTTTATTCACTATAAGGTAATCGTACTCATCAGAAGACTCTATCTCCTTCTTCGATTCTTTAAGCCTGAGCGATACCTGCTTTTCCCTGTCAGTGTTCCTCTTCCGGAGCCTTTCTTCCAGCTCACCCCTTGACGGGGGCATTATAAAAACGCTTATGCTTTCCGGAAACTCATTTTTTACCCTCTTCGCGCCTTTAACATCTATGCTGAGGATAATGTCTGAGCCGTCCTCGATCGCCTCAGTGACCTGCTGCCGGAAAGTACCGTAACTCTTCCCGAAATTCTCTTCCCACTCAAGAAATTCCCCGGCCTGCGTTCTGCTTTTAAACTCTTCCGGTGATAAAAAAATATAATCCGCGCCGTCGGCCTCCCCTTCGCGGGGTTCCCTTGTCGTGCAGGAGATCGACCTCCGAATATTCGACAGGCCCTCTATAACGCGTTCCACTATCGTCGTCTTGCCGCTCCCGGACGGGGCCGATACTATCACTATTATTGAATCTCTTTTTTTAGGCATATCCTCACAGATCATTCTACATTCTTGACCTGTTCCCTTATTTTCTCTATTTCGCTTTTCATATTTATAACGGCTTTTGATATCCGGAAATCGTTCGCTTTCGCGCCGATGGTATTCACTTCCCGCTGCATCTCCTGCGCGATAAAATCAAGCTTCTTGCCCGCGTCTATCTTCACCTTGCGCATTGTCTCCTTATACGCGGTGAGATGTCCTTCAAGGCGCGTTATCTCCTCAGCGATATCACAGTTCTTCGCGAAAAGCGCCACCTCGGTCTCGACCCGCCCCTTGTCCATCTCAACGCTGCCCGCAAGATCGCGGATAGACTTGATAAGTTTTTTCCGGTATTCCACGACGCTTTGCTTGTCGAACTTTTTTACTCCCTTTATTTCTTTCTTGATGCTTTCCAGCCGTTTCTTGAAATCTTTAGCCAGTCTCGCTCCCTCACTGCTTCTGTAATCCAGAAGGTTTATCAGCGCTTTCTGCGCGGCTTTTTTAATAGGTGCCCAGAGCACGTCTTCTTTCCTGTCCTGCGCCACCTCGACGACACCCGGAAGCGCCAGAAGGTCCGCTATCTGCACCTCTCCGCCAATCTTCAGGGATTTTTTCGTTTTATTTATTTTGTTCAGATACTCCTTCGCGACCTTCTCTCTTACCTCTACCTTCTGAAGGTCCCTGGAGCCCGGCGTCCCCGACCGCATGACCCTCACGAACACCTTTCCGCGATACAGTTTCCCCTGGAAGATCTTTTTGATCTTTTCCTCAAGCAGAAAAAACCCGTTAAAAGGGTTGCAGGTCACGCTCAGGTTCTTATGGTTCAATGTTTTTATCTCTACCGTGATCTTCCCGTAGGGAGACTGTTCTTCCCCCCTGCCGAATCCGGTCATGGAGTTGATGCCGCCCGCCGCCTTCTTCTTGCCTTTTTTTCTTTTGATCACGCCCACTCCCTTGTTTTTTGATGTGCTTCGACCTCCGTTACGGGGTATATATCAAGTATTATCTCGTCGGGTTTGAACCACAGTTTAATCTCTCTTTCCGCGTCTTCAAGATGCGCGGAAGCGTGTATAGCGTTCTCGTAAACACCCGCGGTGGTTATTCTTCCATACGCGCCTCTGATAGAAACTGAATCTGCCTCTTCGGGGTTCGTTTCGCCGCAGATGTCACGTACTTTACCTATCGCCTCATCCCCCCAGTACACAAGGGCCATTACTTTCTTTTTGTGATACTCTCCCATTATGTATCTTATCAGCTCTTCAAAGAAAGGCTCATCCTTGAGCTCCCGATAATGTTCCTCGGCAAGCTCTCTGCGCACTTTGACGATCCTCGCACCTACGATATCAAGTTTTGTCTCTGATAATCTTGTAAGTATGTTCCCTGTAAGGGATTTTTTAAGGCCATCGGGCTTTATAAGTACAAGTGTCTGCTCCAGCATTACGCCTCCTAAACGCTTATATCCTAAAATATTGTATATTGTAAACTTACTATTGTAGGCAACTCGGGCCCAAAAGTCAATACGCTGTCTTTTTATTCTCCAAATTCCACTATATTAGAAGATTATGACGAATTCCCCTCGAGGTTTATTCCTGGAGAAATGGTCGACAAGCTCGCTTGCCGTTCCCCTCTTTATCTCTTCGAATTTCTTGGTAAGCTCCCGGGCCAGGACCAACTCCCTGTCGCCGGCCACCTCCAGAAAATCCTGCAGAAACTTCTCTATCCTGTGAGGAGACTCATAAACAACTACCGTTCTCTCTTCATCTTTCAACAGGTCGAGCTGTTTACGTCTCTTCCCCTTTTTATTGGACAAGAACCCCTCAAAAACGAACTTGTGTGTCGGTTTTCCCGACACAACCAGCGCCGTCAAGAACGCCGCCGCGCCCGGCACCGCCGTGACCGTGATCCCCTCTTTAACACATCCGGATATCAGGACACTTCCCGGGTCGGATATCCCCGGAGTCCCCGAATCCGAAACGAGGGCGATATTTACCCCTTCCTGCAATTGTTTTATAAGCTTCGGCGTTTTCAGTTTCAGGTTATATGAATGGAAACTGGTAAGGCTGTTCTCAATTCCGTAGGCTTGAAAAAGTTTCTGCGTCCTGCGGGTGTCCTCCGCGGCCACAAGATCCACTTCCTTCAGCACCTTTACCGCCCGATAAGTCAGGTCTTCAAGGTTTCCGATAGGCGTGCTTACTATGTATAGCGTTCCGGTTTTCATGTATTAATCTGTTGTAGATTTCAGAATACAGATAACAGATTTCAGATATCGCTATCTAACATCTACCATCTAACATCTGTAATTTTTATTTCGGCAACGCGGTCATCGCGAACACCATAACAAAAAGAGCCACGGTCTCCACAACCCCCAGCACCATGATGTAGTTACCAAATCCCTTTCCTGTCTCAGCAAGAGCATCCGCGGCGCTAGCGCCTGCCTTCCCCTGCATCCATGCCGAAACGCCCATCGCGATACCCGCGCCCATCCCCAGCACCATCTGAAATGGATAAGTTGCCGGCTCCAGATTGGCTCCCTGTATGGCATTCCTCAATATCATTCCGTAGATGGTCTGTGACAAAGGCGCGCCAACAAAAGCTATCAGAATGAACGGAGCCGCTTTGTTGTTTTTGAACGCCCTCTTCCAGGCACCTATTGCCGCCATACCCGCCACTCCCGTGCCGAGCGCGGAGCCGATCGCCGCGAAAGACAGCGATAAACCCATATCCCCTAAACCAGTTACCATGTTTACCTCCTGTTTGATCTGTTGTCCACGGTTCATTCTTCAACGAACTATGAACAATCAACTATGAACTTTTTATTCCTTAAATGGATTATATTTGTCTCCGGCCCACTGCATACCCAGATGTCCGGAGAATTCCAGCATATTAAGCCTGATGCCGTGTACGACCACCGCCATCATGCTGAGCAAAATATTAAGACCGTGCCCCACGAAAAGTATCAGCGCCGCGCAAAGTGTGCCAAGTATCCCCTTCGGGCCGCCACCGCCGAGCGCCATTTCGTTAAACGTGCTTGCCAGGACGACTGTCGCGTATCCTACGGCAAACAGTCTTAAATACGATACAACATCCGAAAAAGACCCTATAACACTCAGGGGCAGCTGCGTCATCGTCTGGGCCATCCCCTTAAACATGTTTTTCTGGGAATTGGCGAATACAAGCACCAGGAGGATCCCTCCCAGCAGCAAACCGCCGGCGACGACCGGGAAAGGCCTTCCCAGGACAAGCTTCCCGGCGGCAAAGAACATTCCCCAGATTATGAGCATCCAGCCCGCTTCGGCAATCGCCTTAAGATGGTTGATGTACCGGATGCACCTTATCATGCGTGCGAGCGTCAGATGCACCGCACCTATGACAAAACAGAGATATATCACGAATGCCTGCGAACCTTTGCCGAAACTATCTAGTCCGTCGATAACAAAATGGCGTACTCCCGGCAGCTGATTTATCGTTTCCGAACCAAACCACGTTCCCGACAGCATGCCCCAGATGATCGTCGCGACACTTAAAATATACATCAGGGAAAACGGTTCCCTCGGAGCTTTCTTGAATTTCATCCTCACCAGGAATGTGACCACCAGAAAAATGGACCCGTATCCCGCATCTCCGACAAGCATCGCGAAAAAAAGGCTGAAAAATATCAGGAACACCATGCTTATATCAAATTCTTTGTACCCCGGGATCGTGTTCATGAACTGGAACACCGGGTCGATGATGCGTATCCAGGCCGGGTTCGTTATAAGTGTGGGCGGCTCGTCTTCATCCGCGGGATCTTCCACAAAATAGCCCGCCCCCTTTTCGCCCGCGAGGTCTTTTATTTTGTTCACTTTTTTTTCGGGGCAAAATCCCTGCATGTACGCGAATTTTTCTTCCTGCTGCATCCCGTACTTGACGTTCAGGAACTCCATCCCTTTTTCAAGTCGGCTAAGACAGTGTCGCATCTCCTCGAGACAGCCGGCCTTTCTCCTGAAGCTGTCCTCTATGCTCTCAATCCTTTTTTCTTTGGTCTCGAGAAGGCTGTTTACCTCTCCGGGCGCCCTCTCCTGAGTCTGGGCCTCTTCCATCGGCAGAGAAGTTACATCCTGATCTCCGAGCACCGCGAGGTATATGTTAGCCCTGTCCCTGCGAAGGATCTTATATTCCATGTCTTCCGGGATCTTTTTTAATATGTTCCTGTCCGCACGATACAGCTTAAGGTCGATCCCGTTCTCCCTCAAAGAGTTGAGGTCCGCGGGGTCGAACGCGCCCCATGCTTCATACCATTTTTTCTGTGTCTTAAGCTCTCGGGCTTCCGTTATAAGCTGTTCTTTTTCCGCTGAGTTCTCCCGGACTTCCTGTTCGACGTCGAGCATATGCCGGTCGTCGCGCTCAGTGGCATCTGCCACATCGTCCGTTTTGTACAGCTCCAGCGTAGCTATCATCTGGTCCACTTTGTCTATCTTGTCCTGGACGAACTGTATGTCATGAGACACCGGCTCTTTTACGCTTTTTATATGCACGACCCCGGCTTTCCGGAGATCGGAGATAAAAAGCTCCTTGTCTTTCTCGGAGATAAGCAGGGTTATTTTTTTCATTCTCTCTATCATACCGTTACCGCAGCCTCGTTCTTCTTCTGTATCTTTTCTTTCGCTATTTTCCCGGTCACAACAGCGGCTGTCTGCATGTCGCCCAGGTATATCTGTATTTTTTTGATGTTCTCTTTTGACTGGGGGATCATCACTTTTTCAAAAAGATTTACCCTCTGGGTCGTTATCCTCAGCTCTTCCCGCAGAAGTTCGTCCTGCTTCCTGAGTATCTCCATGCGCGCGTTCATGGTTATCGTAGCTTCCGCGACCCTTATCCCCTCGTCGACCCACAGAGGCGTCATCAGAAGATCGTATTCCTCGACATTGAACACTACCCTTTTGAATACCGGGATATCTATCCCCGCGACATTTCCTTCTTCCGTTTCTATCTCTCTGCTTTTTATCTTCTTTTCAAACCCGACGTTTTCAGCGAACAATTCCACCCACTTAAAAATGGTCGCCTTCAGGTACGCTCGTTCTTTTTTCAGCTTCTCTTCTTCATGACGAAGCTTGAGTATTTCCGTCTGAAGCTGCTGCTTCTTAAGTTGCAGCGTCGGCAGGTACTGGACATAGCGCTTCAGCGCGTCCTTCTGCTTTTTCAATTCATTTTTCGTAAGTCTTACCTTTGCCATTATCTAGTCGTTAGTCTCTAGTCGTTAGTCTACGCACTTGCTCGCATCACTATCGACTATTCACTAGCGACTGTCTCCTGTTTTTTTGGCCAGAATTTTTTTACCAGTTCCGACCTGAAATTTGTTTCCTCCGGCTTAAAACAGCTCGCGAGGATCTTCCAGCCATTATCAAGTGCTGTTTCAAGCGGGATGTTCACGCTAAGGTCCATCATCTGGTCTTCAAACAGCCCTCCATACTTGAGCATTTTCTTATCCCAGTCGCTCATCCGGAATCCCATAGACCTTTTTTCCTCGGTCTCCCTGTACTGCGCGTACAACTGTATCATCCCGTCCATGATCGCCCTGTGGTCCTCCCTTGTGTCCTTGTTCACCTGCTGCTTGAGGCGGCTCAGGGACCCGAACGGCTCTATTCTTCCGTTGCGCAGATAGAACTGGCCTTCGGTTATATACCCTGTATTGTCCGGGACCGGATGGGTCACGTCATCTCCGGGCATCGTCGTTACCGCGAGCACCGTAATAGATCCTGCTCCTTCAAAGTCGACCGCTTTTTCGTATCTGGCGGCGAGCTGGCTGTACAAGTCTCCCGGGTAGCCTCGGTTCGAAGGGACCTGCTCCATAGTTATCGCTATTTCCTTGAGGCCGTCCGCGAAGTTCGTCATGTCCGTAAGCAGTACCAGCACTTTTTTTCCGTCTAGCGCGAATTTCTCGGCAACCGCCAGCGACAGGTCCGGTACCATCAGCCCTTCAACCACGGGGTCCGCCGCCGTATGCACAAAAAATATCGCCCGGCTCAACGCTCCCCCGTCCTCGAGGGTCTCCTTAAAAAACATGTACTGGTCATACTTGAGGCCTATTCCGCCGAGTATGATAATATCCACTTCCGCCTGCAGCGCTATTCTCGCGAGCACCTCGTTGTACGGTTCTCCGGACACCGAAAAAATAGGCAGCTTCTGCGATTCAACAAGAGAATTGAAAACATCTATCATCGGGATGTTCGTCCTGACCATGTGTTTCGGTATGATACGCTTAGCCGGGTTGACCGCCGGCCCCGCTATTTCTATCATGTTCTCCCCCACAGACGGCCCGTTGTCTCGCGGCTGTCCGCTTCCGTTAAATATCCGGCCCAGCATGTTTTCGGTAAAGCCCACCTGCATGGGATGGCCGAGAAAGCGCACTTCATCCCCGGTAGATATTCCTCTCGCGCCCGCGAAGACCTGGAGATATACCATCTCCCCATCAAGGCGTATTACCTGCGCCAGAGACGTTCCCATGGAGGTCGTTATCTGAGCCAGCTCTTCATAGGCGATACCTTCGGCTTTCACCATGATTACGTTGCCGGCTATGTTTAATATCCTCGTGCATACTTTTCTCATGCTTTTAACCCTCCAGTGAAGCGTTTGTTTTTTCTTCCTGGGACCTAAATTCCTCAGACTCCCACGGTTTATAGTTCCAATCTATGAAATAGTGCCGCAGATTGTAGAAAAAATCTCTGGCTTTTTTCTTATCCTCAAAAGTAAACGTCTTGCTCAGGACCTGTACGACTTTGGCGAACATATATTTCTGGCGGTCGGCCATCGTCGCCGAGTCGACTTTATCAAACCCGTTCTGCTGCAGATAAACCCCGTCCAGGAATTCGCTTTTCAGGTATATTACAAAATCTTCCAGCGACGTTCCCTCTTCGCCGACGACTTTCATCATCTGGTTTACTTCCTGTCCTTCCCGAAGTATCTTCCTGGCGACAAGGACTTCCTCCGGATCAATAAAACTTTTGTACTTACTCCAGCTTTCAAGCGGATCGACCGAAGGGTACTTCCTCGCGTCAGCCCGCTCACGTGAGAGCCCATGAAAGGCCCCTACAACCTTGAGGGTACCCTGTGTCACGGGTTCCTCAAAGTTTCCGCCGGCGGGACTTACCGTTCCGCCGATAGTAAGGCTTCCCGTTTCACCGTCATGAAGTCGGACCATGCCGGCCCTCTCGTAAAAGCTTGCTATCCGTGACTCCAGGTACGCGGGATACGCTTCCTCTCCGGGGATCTCTTCCAGCCTTCCGCTTATCTCTCTCATCGCCTGCGCCCATCGGGAGGTGGAGTCCGCGAGAAGGAGAACGTCCAGCCCCATCTGCCTGTAGTATTCCGCCAGCGTAGTCGCGGTGTATACCGATGATTCACGTGCGGCCACCGGCATCGACGAAGTGTTGCAGATGATAATGGTCCTCTCCATCAAAGACTTCCCCGTGCGCGGGTCTTTTATTTCCGGAAACTCTCTCAGGGTCTCGACTACTTCTCCCGCCCTTTCTCCGCACGCCGCGATTATAACTATGTCCACCTCGGCATGCCTGCTGGTTATCTGCTGCAGTACCGTTTTCCCGGCGCCGAACGGACCCGGGATACAATAGGTCCCGCCCTTAGATACGGGAAACATCGTATCTATTATCCGGATACGCGTTACCATCGGTTCTTTCGGCTGCAGCTTTTCTTTGTAGGCTTCAACGGGGACCTTCACCGGCCAGTCGAACATCATCGTCAGATCTTTTTTTCCGCCTTTTGAGTCTTTGACAACGGCTATCTTTTCTTCTACCGTGTACTCCCCTTCTCCGGCGACCTCGACGACCTCATATTCTTCTCTCATGCCGAAGGGAACCATGATCTTGTGTTTGAATATCCCTTCCGGGACCGTTCCAAGCACGCTTCCGGCGACGACCTTGTCTCCGGGTTTCGCCACCGGAGTAAATGCCCATTTCTTTTCCAGCGATATCGCCCCGCGCTCCACCCCTACCGGAAGAAAAAACCCGAACTCTTCCGCCATCTCCGGAAGAGGGTTTTGCAGCCCGTCGTAGATCTGCGTCAGAAGCCCCGGGCCCAGCTGCACCGAGAGCATGTTCCCTGAAAAC
>JAVCCB010000022.1 GCA_030765685.1 Candidatus Tantalella remota
CTCTAATCTCTTCTTGATAAACCAGTTCTACCGGACCACGATATTTGGTATAGCGACACTTGCCACTGTTATGTTCTTTTATCCGTTCTTTAATGTTTTTTGCTATCCCGGTGTAGTATTCTCCGCCTCTGCACCTTAATATATATACATACCAGTTATCTTCCATCAGCTCTCTAAGATTTCTCAAAACCTCATTATCTCGGTTTTTCGAAAAGGTTTGTGCTGTTCGCACAAACCTCCGCTCTGCCACCCCTCCACAAGTGCTACATTTTACCAGAACTTGTTGGTGTTTACAAACTCTGAGGTGTTCGTATATGCCGTCTGGTAAATATTCACGGACTCCGCCATCGATGTTTTCAAAAAACTCACGAACGAAAGATCAAAAACCGGTGAAAATACCGCCATTGTGATCACAAGGTTCCCGACCAAAATTAGAACAAGTGAAAATATGAACCCTGACTTCATTATGTCCGGCTGCTCTATCCTCAAAACTTCGGAAGTCATCACGAAATGAAATGCCAGTGTGAACCCTACCAGAAAAATAAATATAAGCGACATATGCGGAAAACTCTGGTTCATCGCTCTCATTACCAGGAATGTTACGCCAAGCAAGATCGTGTATAGCGGGACAAAATACGGACTTAGCTCGATAAAAAAATTGGTCTTCGATGTGACCACGTTCCCGCCCGACGGGGTCACGCTAAACGACACGACCCTGCCGCCGCACAGCCACGTCGCGATGACATGTACAAGCTCATGCGCGAGGACGTAAAGATAGACCGGGCGAAGTATGATAACATGAAAGATAAGATACGCGAGAACGCCTCTCTCCAGCAGGTTCAACGTGCCGCTAATAATACTGATGCCGGCTATGCCTGAATAAAAAGCTTTAGCCGTCCCGATAGCTATCGGGATAAGCAAAATACCTATTACTGTCTTGAAAAATTTAGCGATCATATTATCATTGTAGCGGGATTATCTTGTCCTCGCCGAAATACGGCCGCAGAACCTCCGGGATCACCACGGAACCATCTTCCTGCTGATATGTTTCGATCAAAGCTATCACCAGCCTCGGCAAAGCCACGCCCGACGCGTTAAGCGTGTGGAGATACGCTGTCTTTTGAGTTCGATCGACCGGCTGATATTTGATATTGGCCCGGCGAGCCTGAAAATCGGCAAATACTGAACAACTGGAGACTTCCAGCCACCTGTCAGTCCCCGGCGCCCATAATTCTATATCATAACACTTGTGCGCGGCAAAACTGATGTCAGACGTGCACAAAGACAGTATCCTGTAAGGAAGACCCAGTTTTTGAATGATGCCTTCGGCGTTCCCTAAAAGCGTTTCAAGCTCCTCCATAGAGGTCTCCGGCGTGGTAAATTTTACCATCTCCACTTTGTCGAACTGATGCACGCGGATAAGCCCTCTTGTATCTTTTCCGTACGACCCTGCCTCTCTCCTGAAACAGGAAGTATATGCCGTATATTTTATCGGCAGGTCCTCTTCCGGAATGACTTCATCGGCATGCATGTTGGTCACGGGGACTTCCGCGGTAGGGATCAGAAAAAGGTCATCCTCATTCACATGGTACATGTCCTCTTCCAGTTTAGGCAGCTGCCCCGTTCCCCTCATGCTCTTGCGGTTTACCAGTACCGGGGGAAATATTTCTTTGTATCCATGCTCTTTTATGTGAACATCCAGCATGAAATTAATGAGAGCTCTTTCAAGTTTCGCGCCCTGACCTGTAAGTATGGGAAACCCTGACCCCGATATCTTTGCTCCTCTTTCGAAATCGAACAGGCCATTCACCTCTCCCAGCTGGAGATGGTCTTTCGGAGTGAAAGAGAACTCCGGCAGATCGCCCCATTCCTTTATCTGTTTATTGTCTTTTTCACTCGCTCCTACCGGAACACTTTCATGCGGGATATTGGGGATCCGGTCGACCGCGGCGGCGTGTCCTGAATCTATCTCTCCCAGCTTATCATCCAAAGCTTTGATCTTTTCCGTAAGAGCGCTGACCTCCGCTTTGGCAGACTCAGCGTCTTGTTTCTGCTTGATAAGCTCCCCAATTTTCTTAGACGCCTCGTTCTTATCGCGTTTACGGGTCTCGACTTCCTGTACTATCTCCCTGCGGACAGTGTCCAGTTTCAGGAACTCATCCACAAGTGCCGGATCATTGCTCCGGTCTTTCAGGGCTTTTTTGACTATATCGGGGTTCTCTCTTATAAACTTAGGATCCAGCATATTCTTCCTCTCATATTGCTTATAACACCGTCATCCCCACATGTGACCGAGGGGCAAAGGTCCCCGCTTCCGAGGGAATGACGTTTTGAAAAGTATCCTTCAGATATACGCCCTAAGTATATATGCTTATAACATATAATGCAACTCGCACCAGCCTTTTATGACGCCCAAAGGCTGTATGGTCAATCTGCTCATATTTTTTATGTATTCAACTCGAGGAGGGTATTTTTTCACCCTGTAAGATCGGTGAAAGTGATTTTGAATCTATTCTCATCCCGCCGTCATGTTCTATTCTTATGGTGTACAAGATCCCCGGAACGAACATTGTGCCGGGAGCTTCTATCTGCGCGTTCTTGATACCCATCTTATCCCGGTGATCCGCGTCAAGCGCGTATTCCCAGAACTGTTGCCACAACTGTTTTTCGTACTCACTACCGGACACGGAGTATCCTCCCGGGATCTCCTCCATGGAAGTAATCTCGTATTCTTTGGTGTTCTCCCCGTCTAGGACAAAGACTTTCCAGAAAAGATAAGCGCTCTTACCGCTTAACTTGTCTCCTTTTCTGATAAGATTATCGTCAAACCTGATAACAAGAGATTGGAACTGTATGAGGTTACCCGTAAAAGTGAAATATTCGGGCTCGAGCGGCTCCCCCTGGACATCGTATTCAAGAAATTTGATCGTGGTCTCATTCTCCGAAGTCTGTTCATTGTATTTTACGCCGGTAACCAGGACTTCCGCTATGCGAGTGTCAGCCTCCAAGCGGGCGATAACCTCTTTGAGCATCTTATTCTGATAAAAAACCTTCATGACTTTATCGTAGGAGAAAAAGCCAAGGGCAAAAACAAGTACAAGGATTATAACGCTTCTGACGGGTTTCATGAGGTATATTCTACCCTCCCCGGAGATAAATAGCAATCGGGGAAGTGGGGACTAAGTTAATATAACGCGTCCAGGAGACAGCGTCTCTTGAGCTTACTTCTTTTTTTGATCAAGCCCCGGGATCTCAGGTTTGTCCGGTGACGGATAGAACGTCATTCCCGCGCGACCGAGGGGCAAAGGCCCCCGAGGAAGTGCCGAAAGCCAGGGGCTTCGGCGAAGCGGGAATCAAATTATCCCCATGGATACCGGAAATTCTCCTTAGATAGGGAATGAATTTTTTCTGTGCTTCAATATGTAACTTTTACTTTTATGCAACATATTCTAAAAGTTCTTTTTCGTATATTGAAGCCAGACACACAGTATCATCTGAAGCTCCATAATAAATATCTATTCTTCCATTGTCTCTTTTTATAGCACTGCACGTA
>JAVCCB010000046.1 GCA_030765685.1 Candidatus Tantalella remota
CCGTAAGAAGAAAGATAGGTAAGTTCGAAGCGGCGAACGGCGGAACGCTCTTTCTGGATGAGATAGGCAACCTTCCCATGGACACGCAGACAAAACTGCTCCGCACCCTCCAGGAAAAAGAGATCGTGAGAGTGGGTGGAAATAAATCGATCAAGGTTGATGTAAGGATCGTATCAGCCACCAACCAGGACTTGGGAGAAGCCATGCTGGAAGGAAGGTTCAAGTCGGATCTGTATTACCGGCTGAACGTCGTTTCTCTTCATATACCGCCTTTACGCGAACGCAGGGAAGATATCCCGCTTCTGGTCGATTATTCCATAAAAATGTATAAAGACACCGAGTCCGGTAAAACAAAATCGATCTCAAAAGCGGCCATGGATCGTATAGTGGAGTACGATTGGCCCGGCAATGTCAGAGAACTGGAAAATGTTGTAGAACGGGCTATAGTTACCGGCAAGGGCAGTATTATCTGGCCGGAAGATCTTCCGGAGACGGTTCGTGAACATGGCGTGAGTGATCCCGACGGGTTCGACGGGATAAAGACCGTTTTTGACCCGGAAAAGATGGCCGACAGGATATCTTTCGGTAAGGCAAAGAATAAATTTGAAAAAGACCTGATCCACACACTTCTCAAAAAAACAAACGGGAACCTGAAAGAGACCACCAGGCGCCTGGGTATCACACCCCGTTCCCTGCGGTACATGGTCAAAAAATACGGCCTGAAAGACGCGATTAACAGGACCAGAAGCGCCGTAAATGAACAATTTTCGTCATAGCTCCGCTAAAACCCGCAAAAATTGTCACCAACACCCCACCGCGAAGTCGCGGGGACCAATACGTTTCCTCTGAATACCACTGACTATCCGCTAAAACAAGCCTTTCCACGAACAGTCGGCACGAAACTTGCATATATATCTGTCGTAGGGTGTGAAACCATACGCTTTTTCAAACCACAGAGTCACAGAGGGTTTGAATTAAGAGGAGGTTGCGAAATGACCGTTTTCCGTCATTCTGAGCGAGCCGAAGGCGAGTCGAAGAATCTGGACTGCCTATCCAATGCGGGCTATAGATCCTTCGACTCGGGCTTCGCCCTCGCTCAGGATGACAAAATGACAATAATGGGCCTTTTCGCAACTCCCTCTTAAGGTTAAGAGTTGCTTTGTCGGAATTTCAATGTTGTGTTGACAATGATGTGGGAGGTTAAAACCTCCCCTACTCGTGGATTTGAAGTTTCAAAGCACAATGATGTGGGAGGTTAAAACCGCCCCTACTGGTGGACTTGAAGTTTCAAAGCACAATAGTAGGGGAGGTTTTAACCTCCCATCGGGTGTTATGGATGCAAAGTTCCCGCCGGAGGCGGGCTATGTTCTTGCAGAAAGGCACGTATGCGGAAAATTTTGATCGTGGATGATGAGGCGGCGATCCGGAAGCTTTTGTCACGGACTCTGGCAAAAAAAGACCGCGAGATCCTGATTGCGGAGACCGCGGAGGAAACCATGAATATTGTCCGGAAGGAAAATCCCCGGGTAGTGTTACTGGACCTGAAGATGCCCGATACGAACGGGGACAAGATCCTGAAAAGGATCAGACGTTTTAACAGAGATATAAGGGTCATTATCGTCACCGGATATGGGGATACCGTACAGGCGAAAGACGTATTGAGGGAAGGCGTATTTGACTATATCACCAAACCGTTCCGCCTGTCCAGGATAAGAAAAGCAGTCGAGAATGCTCTGAAAACGAAACCAGCGTCGAAGAAAAGGATCAAGAAGAGTTCAGCAGTAGGGGAGGTTTAAACCCTCCCCTACTGCTGTGGTTAATTTTTGACAATGCGGAAGAATACATCGAAAGCAGAAATATGCTCAACATCCTGATAGTTGATGACGAGGTCGAGATCCAGTGTCTTTTCCGCAGGATACTGGAGAAGGAAGGATACCGTGTCCGGACTACCGGGTCGGGGCAGGAAGCCGTGAAAATGATCAAAATTGAGACTTACGACATGATGTTTCTGGACATAAGATTGCCGATGTTCAGCGTCAGTGATGTGTTGCGCAATATAAAGGATATCAGCCCGAGGATGCGTATATTCACAATGTCAGGAAAACCCATTGAGGAAAGGTTGAAGACGGTATTGCTCAGCGAAACGAACGGTTTCCTCAGCAAACCGTTCAGGATCGAAGAAGTCAGAAAGATCGTCGCCGGGCAAGCCGGATAGTGTCGGTTGCTCTATCTCGCAGGCCTCTTTAACCACCCATCGGGTATTTTGGATGCAAAGTTCCCAGCACAGCCGGTTATGTTCTTGTATGGAATTCCAAAGTTTCGTTGACACCTGTAGGGGAGGTTTTAACCTCCCATCGGGTATTTTGGATGTAAGGTTCCCGGCGTAAGCCGGCTATGTTCCTGTATAGGAATTCCAAAGTTTCGTTGACACCTGTAGGGGAGGTTTTAACCTCCCATCGGGTATTTTGGATGTAAGGTTCCCGGCGCAGCCGGGCTATGTTCTTGTATGTTCTCTGTGGTAAAAAAAAGTTCGCCCCGGGACAAAAAATGTAATTTTGGGGCGAAAATGTGACAAAAAAACGTTTCCGACATTCAGGGAAAGGCCCGACAAAGAGATCAGCGAAATAATAAAATATTTTTTTATCGCACAACACCATGTATTGCAAAGAGTTGCGGATTGCAAAATCCGGCATGACAGTAAGTTGGCACGGAAGTTGCATTTTTAAACCAGTATATGAACCACCAGCATTCTTTTAAGCGAATCGTGCGATAACGCGGATTAACCAAAAGGGGGAATTATGGATGTGAGGAAGATCGGCGTGTCAGTACTGGCTCTTTTCATGCTGGCGGCTGTGGTTGCGGTTCCCGCGGCTATGGCGGCACAAAAAGCGGAAGCATCGGTCTCGCAGCCGGGGTTTTTCGCATCCACAATGGATCCGGCAAAGGCTTCGGCGATCAAGATGGGCGCGTATTTTTTTACACTTGGCGGGCTTCTGTTGATACTGGTCATCGGTTGTCTGATCGCGGTGGGGATCGCGGCTCTGCTTAAACTGATCTTTGGCGCCATCCGGCTTGAGATATTTGCCGCGAAGATCAAGATTCCCGAGATTCTCAAAAAGGGCGGCATTGCATTATCCCTGAGTGACCTTATCATGGAGATAGTCTTTTTTCTAATCATCATCGGCACATTGATCACGGCCCTGGAATTTTACGGGTTGGCCACCAACCCGCTTGGCAGCATGGTCCTTTCTTATATTCCGCATGTTATCGCCGCTGTGTTCATATTGATCATAGCGATTTTTCTGGCGATACTGATCTCGGGTGTGATCGCGCTGATCGGCGGGAACATGAGGATCGCGCAGACAACGGCGCTTGCCGGTATTGTCAAATACGCGATCATTATTTTCGCCGGCCTGGTCGCTTTGAGAGAATTGGGGTTGAATGTCATCCTCGGCGACAATTCAAAGGACATAATCCTCGGCGGGCTGGTACTGAGTTTCGCTATTGCTTTCGGCCTGGGCGCGAAAGAAAAGGCGGGTACGTTTTTGGAAGGGATATTCAAGAAGTAGGGTGGGTGTAGGGCAAAGGCATGCCTTTGCCCTACAGGTGTTATAAATGCAAGGTTCCCGAAGGCGGCTTATGTTCATGTATAGGAACTTCAATGTTGTGTTAACAATGATGTGGGAGGTTGAAACCTCCCCTACTTGTGGGATTGAAGTTTCAAAGCCCAATTGGTAGGGGAGGTTTCAACCTCCCACCGGGTGTTAATAGATGCGAAGTTCCCGCCGAAGGCGGGCTATGTTCCGAAAATATAACATAACGAAAGGGGGTGAAAATTATGGCAGTTGAAAAAGCAATTGGTTCTTCAAGCTTAGTTGAAGTTGTGGACCGGATCCTGGACAAAGGTGTTGTGGTCGACGCATGGGTAAGAATTTCGTTAGTGGGCATTGAATTGCTCGCTATTGAAGCCAGAGTTGTAGTGGCATCAGTGGAAACTTATCTGAAATATGCGGAGGCGATAGGCCTGACAGCAACCGCTGCGTAAGGGTGAATCTGGTAACTGAACCCTGCAGGAGACAAGTTTTCCGGCAGGGGGAGGAAATGGGGTTCTTGCCGGGTCATCCTTATGCGCACAAAAATTTGTGGCAAAAGCATGATCTGCCAAGCGATTCCATTTCCTTTTCAACATCTGAACAAACAAGGCGAATAAGAGCTAAAGGAACTGAAATGACAGAAATTGCGCATGATATGAAAAAAATGGCACAGGAGATCATTGCTTCCTACCAGGCAAGGATTTCTGAGGTGGTCGCAATAGTGGATGATACCCATCAGATTCTTGATGATCTAAAGGATAACAGGGACCAGATGGTCGATACGCTCAAAGAAACACTTGCCAGGGAAGGATCACTTCGTAGAAAAGATTTTGACAATATGATACATGGCATTTCATCACGCCAGGATGAAAGAGAAAAAGAAGTAAGAGCGCTGTTAAAGACATTTTTTGAAGAACAGAAAGAGATCGCGGAGATCGTTAAAAAGAATTTGAACGAAGATGAACAGGTAAGAATAGACAAGTTCAAAAAGATGCTCGAGAATATACAGGCTAAGCAAAGATCCCGGGAGGAAGAGGTAAAAAAAGCTCTGGTAGAGTTTCAGTCGGAATATAAGGAGATGTCCGATTCTTTGCGCAGCCTTTTACATAAAGGGGAAGAAGTGCGGATCAGGGATTTTAAGGAAATGGTGAGTAGTATTATGGCGGAAAAAGAGCCGGTGGGCTGAAAGGAGGTGAGGGCAGGGAAAGAGGGGAAACTGCCCGGGTATAAGGTCTATGTCCCGGCCTCATAATATCAGGCATACGTTTGTTGGTACGGAAAATCGTGAAGATCTCGAACTAAAAGGAGGGTAGAAAAATGGGTATAGCAGGTGAAATAAAAACACTCGGCGAGGACATCATTGCTTCCTATGATATGCGCGTAAAGGCAATAGGGGAGCTGGTAACGGATACACACAAGATGCTTAAGGACTTCGGGGCAGAACATAAGGAAATGTCTGTTAAGCTCAAGGCAGGTCTTGCGGAAGGGGAGGAGATCAGGCTTAAGGATTTCAAGGCGATGATGGTTGACATTCAGAAATTTGTATCCGGTATAACCAGAGAAGCGACCGACATGATCAAGAGATTTCAGAAGGAACACAAGGCTATGGCAGATGTTCTTGCGGGGGATCTCGCAAAGGGGGAAGAGGACAGGTTGAAGGTTTTCAAGTCCATGATGTCAAGCATCCAGAAAGAGGTAAGGCAGATCGAGACATACGTTAAGAAAAAACTCAAAGAGTTTGATGATGCTCATGATGAGATGAGTGTGGAACTCAAAAAAATGCTTGCCAATTATGTGGATGACATGGTTAAGGCTACCAAGAAATTGATGAGCGACATACAGGCACGACAGAAAGAGAGAAATACGGAAGTTGCTGATCTGTTAAAAGGTTATCAGGATGAAAGGGAAAAGATGGCAGCAAACTGGGAAGCTCTTACAGTTGCCATAGCCAGAAAGAGAGGCGGTAAGCCTGTTGTCTCAACTGGTACGGAAGTGACGACTGCCGCAAAAGCAGTCAAGAAAACGCCCGCGGCAAAAAAGACTGCCGTGAAAAAGACAGCTACAGTCGCGAAGAAGGCCACAGCCGGAAAAAGCGGCAAAAAGAGTAAGAAGAAAAAGAAGTAAGTGCGGCTATATTTTGTGGGGGCGAATGGAATTTAAGGTATGTCTTCATTCGAAAGGGGTGAGATATGAAGGTGATAAAGTGTGCGTTCTGTAAAGGCACGGGCAAAGACCCCTTTGATCTTTTGTCCGAGCTTTCCACGTGTCAAGTATGCGGCGGTACAGGCGAGGTTGAGATCGCCGAACCGGCGATCAAATGTGCTTATTGCGGAGGCAACGGCGTAGATCCTCTGGGCAGCCGGATTACCTGTGTTGTCTGCGGCGGCAAAGGCATGGTTACGGCTCCGGGGTCGACTGAAGTGTGCCCTGAATGTAAAGGTACCGCCCGGACAGTGGACAGCGGCCTTGCCTGCATCAAATGCGGCGGCAAAGGGGTTATCCGCAAAAAATCTGTTTCGGGAAGCAAGGAGAAAAAGAAGGAAAAATGACCGGAGCAGATTTTTTCAGAAAAGGACTTATCGATGAAAATCGAAAAAAGGCGTTAACGAAATTTATTTCCTGTCAGAAGAAGTTCATGGAGAAAGAGAAAGAAATGAGACAGGAATTAGCAGAAGCCGCGAGGATCTGGAAGGAAATGAATGAAATATTAAAGAGACGAAAACAAGGACAGAAAAGGAGAAAACTATGATCGATGAAATGACCACAGTTCTTGAGCCAACTCCCCTGGAAGACTTTGTAGAGACAAAATCTGTGAAGGACATTACCAGCAGGGCACTTTCCTATATTAAGGCAGGTTTTCCGGTGCATTTTAGGGGAATCTCTGGTTCGGGTAAGACCACACTTGCTATGCACATAGCAAGTAAGATCCAGAGAC
>JAVCCB010000037.1 GCA_030765685.1 Candidatus Tantalella remota
CGCGGGTATGTTAGAGCTTATGTTTGATGCCGATATTTGTATTTCGGCAGGCGGGCAAACCCTATATGAACTTGCTCGAGTAGGTGTCCCTACGGTATGTGTTTGTTTCGCTGATAATCAGCGAAACAATATCAAAGGCCTGGTTGACGGTGGATTTCTTGAATACGTTGGAGATGTGACTGATGACGATATAGTAGTGAAGGTGGAAAGGGGTATAAATATCCTTGAAAATATGGAAACAAGGAAGGAAAGGAGTCTTGCGGGCAGATCTTTAGTTCCTGGTAATGGAGCAGTCAATATTTTCCTCAAAGCTGTCGAAGTTTTTGGGATAAAGGAGTAGATATGAATATCTGTTTTTTAGGTGGACAGATGACCGGCAGAATTGGGTTGTTAGCGGCGATGTCAGAAGGGGCAAATATAGTAACTTCTGTTGCCTACTCTGAAGATGTCAAGAGTCTCCTTAAGAGCAAGGATATTCCGGTATACAAAAGTGTGAAAGACGAAGAATTTTTGTGTAGTTTTAATAACATAGATCTTGTTCTTAGTGTTCATTGCCGGGAGATAGTCGGGGGAGATATTCTTGGAAGGGCAAAGAATGGAGGAATAAATGTTCATCCGTATCTCTATAAATACAAGGGCGCCGATCCCGTTGTTAGGGCTCTTAAGGATGGAGAATATAAGGCCAGTGTAGGTGTCCATCGTATGACGGATATAGTCGATGAGGGAGAAGTTCTCTTCGAGGAGTATCTGGATGTTACGGGAGCCGAGACCCCGCAAGAGGTTTACGTTATGTTGTATCCGCTTTATGCTAAGTCGGTGTCAAAAGCTATTAGGATGGTGAGATAATGAAATATGATATTAAGACAATATTCAAGGGAGAAGCGGATTGTCAAGTCGTGGCAGAGGTATCCGCTAATCATGGACAGGATATACAATTGGCGCTCACCATGATTAAACAGGCTGCCAAATGTGGTGCCGATGCCGTTAAATTTCAGGCGTATACTCCCGATACACTCACCTTAGATTCTAAGGAACCCGGTTTTGTGATAGATCATCCGGAATGGGGCGGGCAGACACTGCATGAACTTTACCGGAAAGCGTATACTCCATGGGAGTGGTTTGGTGAACTCAAGAAGACATGCGAAGATTGTGGAGTACTTTTCTTTGCGACGGCTTTTGATAACAGTTCTGTTGATATGCTGGAAGATCTTAATGTGAAGGTTCATAAGATAGCTTCTTTTGAACTGGTGGATATACCGTTGATAAAATATGCCGCGGGCACAAAAAAACCAATTATTTTGTCCACAGGCATGGCAACGCTTGAGGAGATAGGAGAGGCTTTTTCCGCCGCACGTGACGCTGGTGCTGATCAAGTGTTTCTTCTTAAGTGTGTAAGCAGTTATCCTGCTGACCCGGCAGACATGAACCTCAGGACAATGGAAGACATGAGAGAGCGTTTTGGGGCTCCGGTAGGCATTTCCGATCATAGCAAAGGAACTGCTGTATCAGTTGCCAGTGTGGCAATGGGGGCAAAAATGGTGGAAAAACATTTCGCACTTGCAGGGCAAAAAGCTACTGCCGACAGTTTTTTTTCTCTTGATGCTTCCGGTCTAAATGTTCTTGTTCGGGAGGTGAGGGAGACAGAAAAAGCTCTTGGCGGAGTGAATTATGGACCTACCGATGATGAAAAAAAGAGCATATTTTTTAGGCGTTCTCTTTTTGTGGTCAAAGATGTATGTAAAGGGGAAGAATTCTCCGCAGATAATATCAGGTCTATAAGACCATCCTCGGGACTTGCTCCAAAAGAATTTGGTAATGTTCTTGGCAGGAAAGCGTCCAAGGATATTAAGAGGGGAACACCTCTGAAGGTAGAACATGTAGAAGGGTTTAAAAGAGCGTAGGGCGTATGGAACAGAAAATAATGAAGGGAAAATAAAAATGAGATATTGTAAAAGATGTGTACAACCAGACACAAGACCTGGCATATATTTTAATGATGATGGAATATGTGGCGCGTGTTTGCATGAAGATGATGTTGATAAGAATATAGATTGGGTGTCTAGAGAAAAAGAACTTCAGGAAATGGCAGATTGGGCAAAGAAGACGACAAAAGCTCCATGGGATTGTGCTATCGGGGTAAGCGGAGGAAAAGACAGTACTTTTCAGGCTTTATACGCCAGAGAGAAGTTAGGTCTTAGGGTTCTCCTTGTAAATAGTGAACCGGAAGGTATAAGTGCGATAGGATCGAAGAATATAGAAAACCTTATAAGTAAGGGGTTTGACACTATAAAAATAAGGCCTAATCCAATCGTTATAAAAAAGCTCATGAAAAGGGATTTCTATAAATATTTAAATCCTGTAAAGGTAACAGAATACTCCCTGTGGTCTTCCACTTACATAATAGCGGATAAATTTGATATTCCGATGATAATACAGGGAGAAAATCCCGGGCTCACACTTGGCGTGAGGAAAACGGGAGTTGGCACAGACGGAAATGCTCTCAATGCCGAGAAACTTGATACTCTTTCAGAGCCCTGGAGGGCATATGTGGATGACTCAATAGATGAGAAAGATATGTTCGTTTACCATTATGATAGAGAATCTATGGAAAATAAGGGGATCAAGGGAATTTGGCTTCAGTACTATACTAAGGAATGGTCTCCTACTCATAATGTTAAGTTCTCTCAAAAAAATGGATTAAATATAAGAGAGGACTTTAATCCTGAAGATATAGGGACATATATTGGTTATTCTCAAATGGATTCAGATCTTGTTCAGGTTAACCAGCTATTGAAATATGTCAAATTTGGGTTTGGTCAGTGCACGGATCATGCTTGTTATGATATGAGGATCGGGAACTTGACCAGGGACAAGGCGATAGAGCTCGTGCGTAAGTATGACGGAAGATGTAGCGAAGGGTACATTAAGGCCTTTTGTGATACTATTGGTATCTCAATCGATGAGTTCTGGAAAGTGACAGATACATTTAGAGGACCTATGTGGAAAAAGGATCAAAAGGGAAACTGGATACTAAAATCTCCTATATGGGAACAGTTTGAAAGCGCAGTTTGACGGGAAACATGTATGACGAATTCGGGAAGGCACATTAGAGGGATGACGGACTGGTGTATGGTGGAGGAATATATCCATGGGTTTGACTATGCGGGGAAAAATGTCCTGTCACTTACTCCGGAAGCCTCTTATTGCTTAAAAAGGGAGGGCGTTAAATATTCCATACTCGAGGACCACTATGACGAAGAAGACCTTTGGCTGGAAGAAAAGAAATATTTTGATCAGCAGCTTGAGTGGTTTGCAAGATTTGATGCCTTACTTAAGGAGAAGATCCCGTATTGCGGGGAAAACGAGATAGACCTCGCCAAATCGCATTATTACCGGATCAAATGTTTGGTCGATTCAGTCATATTGAATTCGGTTATTTTTTCAAAGGTTGTTAAGGCGACGCGTCCGGGAAGGGTTTTCTATCTTTGCGTTGCGGAGAATGATGGCTACTCAGCCAGTATCTATGAACCTTTCGAAAGTCAAAAACGTGTAATAAAACAGGTAGCGGAAAAGGTGTTTGGCAAATACGATGTAATATGTGAGCGCGTATATGCTGATAAAGATGCCGACGGAGTTATTCCCCAAAGGCCTTCACTTTCAGTTTTGGGCAAAGAGGTGCTTAAAAAACTGAGGCTTAAATCAGTTTATAGCTTTTTTAAGTATAGGAAATTTTCCAGGACACCAGGCGCCGCCAAGAATAAGGCGGGGAATATTCTAGTGCTTCATTCAGGATGTTTAGCTATAGATTCTCTTATGAGGGATGTGATTTGCTCCGGGGGAAACGTATATTTAAAAAGTGGCAGGCACATTGAGCGAATCAGCAGCATTTTTCAGCAGAGATGCATGGATCTCAATGAAGCGGTGGGTGTGGAGCTCGATGCCGGAACGAAAAAAAGTTTGGTAGATGCGTTTGTGTCTTTTGGCGCAGAGAAGGGGTTGCTTGAGTGGATAAATGAAAGGTGTGGGATAGATGTCTCTGATATATTGATGCCGTATTTCAAGGATCTCTTCGAGATGATATTCTTGGAGAACCTTGCGGAGCTTCCTTTGCTGGATAGATTTATCAAAGAGAAAGAAATAGATTTGGTCGTAGCCCGGTCGAGTTCGGAGAAGGAGGTAATAAGTGCTCTTCTGATGGCGTCCAAAGAGAGTAAAAGAGCGTGTTTTCAACATTCATGTGGAGCTTTTGATGGTGAACGAGAGCATGTGAGTGAGCTTATGCTTTTCGATCACTATTTCGCAATACATCGAGAGGCGGAGCAGCATATGAGAGAGGTTCTCAGGAAGAACAGAAAAGTCGGGAATTGTAAAGTATACCAGGACCCGTGTCAGATGAAGGTGGTGCGCGAGAGGTGGAAGAATGATCACCGGGACGGGAATCTTATAATGTATGTGCCGACGAAGCTCTTTTTTGGGTTCAGGACATACAATGGATATCTTTATCCTCTTACCTGGTATTTTGAGTTGCAGAAAGCTATTATTGACCTCTTTTGTGAAAGAAAAGACCTCAAATTTATTTTTAAATTTGCGCCGGGACAAAATTGGTCTGCAAGGTCCATATTGAAATATATAGAGGATAAGGCGGCGCCCAATATTTTTATAGAGACCAGGCCGGTGGCAGATTGTTTGGGGAGGGTCGGGAGGGTACTACTTGATTTTCCCTCAACAAGCTTATATGAGGCTGCTGCGGCCGGTATACCGGTCATGTCTCTGAGTCATAGTTTGCTTGGTGTAAGAAAGCTGGCGGAAGATCTTTTTGGTACTTCTATAAGGGAGTTTGATGGGGTTGAGGATGCTGTGGATGCAGTGAAGACATATTTGAATGAAGAGCCTGGGAAATATAGGGTAGATCTTCCGATGGATGATGTTAAAGGAATTGATATATTGTGTGATATTAAGAATGCTGTCCCAGGAGAGGAAAGGGTATATGGGAAAAACCGATAGAATACTAAAAGACAGCACAATATATACTGTGAGCACGATAGTCGCGCAGTTTATAGGCGTAGCTACCAGTATAGCCACGAGACGTCTCCTGACACCGGAGATGATGGGGATATGGGCGACTTTCCTTGTTATCCTGAATTACGCTCTGTTCGCTCATCTCGGCATTTTTACCGCGGTCGGTGTGCGGATACCGTATTTGCGCGGAAAGAACGAGCATGGAGAGATATCCGCTATCCGGGATACAGCCTTTACTTTCGCGGCCATAATATCGGTTCTTATGATGGCTGTCCTGTTTATCGCGTCTTTCTTTTTCGTTGGAAAAGTAGAACTATACGTGATATTTGGGATAAGGATGACGGCTTTGATCGTTGCGGCTACGATATTCTACAACTTTTATACCGTGATGCTGCGGGCGGATAAGGAGTTCTCTCTTTTATCCAGGGCGCTAGTATTCAATTCCCTGGCGATGCTGGTGTTCGTGGCGACATTGACCTATTTTTTTGGGTTACGCGGCATATATTGCGCGGCTTTTCTCGCGACGTTAATCAGCTGGCTGTATGTCAGGTCCAGGACCGGATATAAGATGCGCCTGAATTTTAGGCTGCCCAAAGCTTTTGAACTATCAAAGGTAGGACTTCCTATCCTTATAGTGGGTATCGCTTATACGATCCTGATAAGCGTGGATAAGATCATGATAATCAAGATGATAGGGGCTAAAGAATTGGGTTTTTATTCGATCGCTATTTTAGCGTTTACCTACACAAATACATTTCCTAAACTTTTCGGTATCGTTATTTTCCCGAACATGCAGGAAGCTTTTGGCGAGACCGATTCAAGGGAGCATATTCTGGGATATGTAAAGCAGCCCGCGTTATTGATGGCGTACGTCTTTCCGGCGCTTTTAGCGGCGGCATATTTCGCGATCCCCGTCCTGGTGCAGTACCTGCTTCCTAGATATATTCCCGGGA
The DNA here is from genome assembly GCA_030765685.1 of Candidatus Tantalella remota. Taxonomy (GTDB): domain Bacteria; phylum Omnitrophota; class Gorgyraeia; order Tantalellales; family Tantalellaceae; genus Tantalella; species Tantalella remota. Next base: position 5,973 of record JAVCCB010000037.1, read on the forward strand.
TCATGAGCATGAGAATACTTTTGACGGGATGTTTTTTTATATCGCTCGCTCCTTTGGCGCAGAACTTCGCGATAGCTATCAATAAGCAGACTGTGTTGATACCGATAACCGTCGCGGCGGCAGGCCTGGGGATGGGACTGAACTACGCGATGATAAAGATGGGGTACGGCATAAACGGCGTAGCACTGGGGACGTCGATCGCGTATTTTATCTATTTCGCGGTAGTGTTCTATTACGCGCTGGTCCACTGCGAAGGCTGGGGAAAAATATGCGATTTTTTCCTGAGGGTGATCGCCCCGCTCGTTTACGCGGTTATCCTGATAGTGGGGATAGAATATTTTATCAGGGCTGGGAATGACACGATGAAGATACTCGCGCAGGCCGCTGTCTTTTATATTCTGTACGCGCCGGTGTTGTGGTATATAAACAGGAAAACGGAGATCATCTCAAGGGTCGTTATGTCAATTGTGGATCGCCGACTTTTACCGGAAGATGAGCCGATAGTCGATTCTGAGTTTGTGAGAGAAGGGGGAGAGGGATGAAGATAGTATCTGTTATAGGCGCGCGTCCGCAGTTCGTTAAGGCGGCCGTTATATCAAGCGCTTTTGACGCGGCCGGCATAGAAGAGGTTCTCGTTAATACCGGGCAGCACTACGACTATAACATGGCGGGACAGTTCCTCGAAGAGCTGGGTATGCGCCCCCCGCAGTATGACCTGGGCGTGGGGCAGATGTCCCGAGCAAAACAGCTGGCGGAGATGATCCGGAAGCTCGAGGAAGTGGTCTCTAAAGAATCCCCTGATCTCGTGATGGTCTATGGGGATACGACCTCGACTTTGGCCGGGGCTCTGGTTGCCAACAGCCTCAATGTTCCGGTGGCTCATGTCGAGGCGGGATTGCGGAGCTATGACAAGAGTATGCCCGAAGAAGTAAACCGAATTTTGACTGATAACGTCGCGGATATGCTTTTTTGCCCGACCGTAGAAGCTGTGAATAATCTTGAAAAGGAAGGCGTGACGGGGAAGGTATTCAATGTCGGGGATATTATGTACGAGCTGGCGCTGTCGGTAAAAGAGCGCGCCCTGAGGGAGACCGATATCCTGGGGAAACTGGAGATCGAGCCTAAAAAATATGTTCTGGCGACGATACACAGGCAGTCGAACGCAGATGACGCGGAACGTTTGTTGGCGATAGTGTCGGCATTTTGCTCGTCGGAAAAGCTTATCGTATTTCCGGTGCATCCGAGAACAAAAAAGATGTTGAAAGAGTTCGGACTCTCGGAGAAGCTTTCGGAGTGTGATAATGTGAAGCTTATTGATCCCGTGGGATATATGGATATGGTCTCTCTGGAAGTGAATGCCGAAAGAATAGTGACCGATTCGGGGGGTGTGCAGAAAGAGGCTTATTTCTACGAAGTGCCGTGTGTGACGGTAAGGGACAATACGGAATGGGTCGAGACGCTTAACCATGGATGGAATGTGCTGGTGTCCGGTACGGATGAAGTGGAGATGAGGGAAGCGATAGACTCTGAACGCGAACCCTCAAAAAGGGAAGATTATTATGGAGACGGGCATACTGCCGAAAAGATCATAAAAATATTAAAAAAGGGGTAAAACGTGGCTAAAGGAAAAAAAGTTTTAGTAACAGGAGTTGCGGGTTTTGTAGGTTCAAATTTTGCTAAGTTGGCGCTTGAGAAAGGACATAGCGTTATCGGTATTGACAATCTGTCTCAGGGATTCAAGCGAAACCTGAAAGGCTTTGAAAAGATCGGAGATTTTGAGTTTATAAAGACGGATGTCCGGGATGGGGCCCGCTTGAGCAGGGTCCTGGGTAGAAAAAAAATCGACTATATAGTTCATCTTGCCGCTTACAAAATACCCAGGTATGGTAACGCTATGGATACACTGATGATAAATTCTAAAGGAACGGAAACGATGATCGAGATCGCATTGAAAAAGAAAGCGAAATTTGTTTTTGCTTCGACTTCCGATGTGTATGGTAAAAATCCCGATATACCGTTCTCGGAGGAATCCAAGTTGGTTCTGGGGTCTTCAAAGGTGAAGAGATGGGCATATGCCGCTTCAAAGATATTTGATGAGCACCTTTGCTTCGCTTATGAAGAGAAAAGCGGTCTTAAAATGACGATTTTAAGGTTCTTTGGCGGTTACGGGGCAAACCAGAATCTTACGTGGTGGGGCGGCCCCCAATCTGTATTTATAGACTGTGCGTTGAATAACAAGGCTATGACGTTGCACGGCGACGGTAGGCAGACCAGGTCTTTTACGTATGTGGAGGATATGGTCAGGGGCGTATATTTGGCGATGATAACCCCTGCTTCAACCGGAGAGATATTTAACATAGGCAATAATCGCGAAATAAACATAAAAGGGCTCGCTGAAATGACGTGGAAAATGGTTCGCAAATCAAAGCCAAAGATAAAACTTATTCCGTATGACCATCTTTCAAAGGGGTATGAGGATGTTCGCAGGCGAGTGCCGGATATTCGCAAGGCAAAGAAAGTGCTGGGGTTTGAAGCTCGCGTCCAGCTTGAACAAGGTCTGCCGGTTACTATCGAATGGCAAAAGGGAGCGTCAAAATGATAATTTTTGTTCTGCCTGTATATAACGAAGAAAAGAACATAAGGACATTGCTCGAAAGCCTGTCGGCGCATGCCGCTGAAAAGGGGTGGGACTACAAGGTAGTGATCTCTGATGATGGTTCGGATGATGCCACCGTATCGATCGCCGCGGAGATGAAAGACGCTATCCCTCTGGAGATCGTCTCGAATCCGGTAAATATGGGCCCCGGGGCCGCGTTTGATCGCGGGTTCAGGACAGCGGTGGAGATCTCTGGCAGTGAAGACGCTATCGTTACCATGGAGGCTGATAACACCAGCGATCTCGCTATTCTGGACGCGATGATAGCAAAACTCAAGAACGGTCCCGATGTTGTTCTCGCCTCATGCTATACGGAAGAAGGGGGAGTGGAAGGGACTACTTTTCTGCGAAAAGTCATGAGCAAGGGGGCCAATTTTATGATAGGCCTGTTTTCCCGCGATAAGAGCATAAAAACTTTCAGTTCTTTTTACCGTTGTTACCGCCCTGAGATATTGTCGAGGGCGTACAAGGTATATGGGGAAAAATTCATAGAGGATAAAGGGTTTGTCTGCGCGGTAGAGATATTATTAAAACTACAGAGGATTGGAGCGCGTATGGAAGAAGTGCCAATGGTCCTGAAATGCGACAAACGGCAGGGCAAGAGTAAAATGAAGATAGTGAGGACGATATTATCGTATTTTAAACTGTTTGTAAGAGTAGGGTTTTCGGGGGGGCATGTCGAATAACAATATCAGCATGAAACAGCTCATCATGTGGCTGTCTCTGGCCGTTGCCGTTAGACTGGCGGCGATGCTCGCGACGGTGCACTCGGACATAGTTTTTATTAATTTTTTCCCGAGCAAGTTTGCCTATGAAGGGGTAATAGATATTTATCGCTATATAGGCCTCAACTTTCCCGCGGAAAGGGTATGGTCGTACTATCCGCCGCTTACTTATTTTACTATCGGGCTGTCTCAGGCTCTCTTAAGATCTTTTGACCCGGGATTCTTCCAGTGGATCCATGACGTTTATTTCGGCGGGTTACGAGAGTCTCTGGTGTCCTCCGGCCCGACTTTACAGGTTTTCAGGTATCTGTTCTTTATGAAACTGCCATATATCCTGTTTGACGCGGTCTGTCTTTTTGCTATATGGAAATATCTCGACGACGGGCGATCACGTTTAAAGGCCCTGAAACTTTGGTGCCTGAATCCCGTTATATTGTACGGGGTGTACATGTTCGGACAGGTAGACATAATGCCTGTCGCTTTGACCGTTTTGGCTATCCTTTGCGCCAGGAACAAGAACAGCATGCTTGCCGTGATCTTGCTGAGCTGCGCGGCGTTGTTCAAGACATTTTCTATTTTTCTCCTGCCGCTGTTCGTAGTGGTGGGGGCCCGGTCTTACAGGGACATCCTGAACAGGATATTGCTGGCGGCCCTGCCGTTCGTTCTGGTCTTGCTGCCGCTTGTCCTTTCCAGCGGGAAATACCCGCTGGAGTCTTTATTTCCGGGATTCTATTTGAACGATAATGGGTATTTCACAGGACTATTCGCAAGAAAGATCATATTTGCCCTTTTGTACATTATCCTGGCCTTAAGATGTTTTAAGAGGCGCGCGGAGTTCGAAGTGGACCAGTTGCTGAATTATTCGATCGCGGTCATTATGGTCATGTATGTCATGTTTTTTGTGCCTGTACATTATTTTGTATGGGTCACGCCGCTTCTCATAATAGCCGTCGCGAAAGGGATCGTGCCGGCCTGGATTTACTGGGGGCAGATCGTCTGTCTTTTTGTGTATAACCTTAACAGCGCGAAGACGACTACGGCTCTCCTTGCGCCGTTGAATCCTGAATTTTTTTATGGTTTGCCGGGGATACCGGACCTGATGCATAAGGTGGGAATAAGGTGGGGGGGCGTAATGCTGTCGGCACAGCTTTTATTTGTTCTTATTTGCGTGATCATGGCCATGGGGATCGTTGGGCAGAGCCGTTTTTTTAAACGAGCTCCGAGGCTAAATAACTAACGGGAGGATAGAAATGTCGGATACAAAAGTAGCGGTCATCGGTATAGGTAACTGGGGCAAGCATCTTGTCAGGAATTATCATGAGATGGGGGTATTGTATGCCTGTTGCGACTTGGATGAAAAAAAACTGCAGGCGGCAAAGAAGACGTACAACGTGCCTGTAATAACATCTGATTTCGGAGCGATTTTTTCAGATCCCGAAATAACAGCCGTAGTCATAGCGGCGCCGGCGGTACATCACTACGAGCTGGCAAAAGCCTCTCTTGAGGCCGGGAAAGCTACCTATGTCGAAAAGCCCATGGCTCTTAAGGCGGAACATTGCGAGGAACTTGTCGAAATAGCCGAAAAGAACGACCTGGTCCTTATGGTAGGCCACCTGATGCTTTATCATCCCGCTCTTTTGCAGATAAAGGAATATATCGACAGCGGAGACTTGGGGAAAATATATTACGCTTACGGGATGAGGGTAAACCTGGGAACGGTACGGAAAGATGAGAACTCTCTTTGGAGTTTCGCGCCGCATGATATTTCGATGCTGTTGTATCTTTTTGACAGTGAGGTTGAAAATGTTTCAGCCAGGGGGCAGTCTTATCTCCAGAAAGGGCTGGAAGACGTGGTTTTTCTCTCTCTGTACTTCAAGGATAAAAAGATGGCTCAGATACAGATATCCTGGCTGGACCCGCATAAGGAAAGAAAGCTCACTCTCGTAGGAAGCAAGAAGATGCTTGTTTTTGATGATGTCGAGAGCGTGGAGAAGATCAAGATATACGATAAGGGTTTTGACCGCGAAGAAGGGGTGGATTTTGATTCATATGGGGATTATCTGACTCTGAGGCGCGGGGATATACATCTTCCGTATGTGAAGATGGTGGAACCGCTAAGGGCGGAATGCAAGCATTTCCTGGATTGTGTAGAGAATGGTACTACGCCTCATACGGACGGAAGGAACGGACTAGAGGTCGTAAGGATACTTGAAAAAGCGCAGGAATCACTGGTTAATAACGGGATGCCCGTAAGTCTATAGTAAAAATAGGGAGGAAAAGAGATGGAATATTTTGTTCATGAGTCCAGTATCGTAGATGAAGGGGCCAAGGTAGGGAAAGGGACCAAGATATGGCATTTTTCGCACGTTTTAGACGGATCAGATGTCGGTGAGGACTGTCGTATCGGGCAGAACGTCGTTATTGGGCCGGACGCCATAGTCGGAGATAACTGCAAGATACAGAATAATGTTTCGATATACAAAGGCGTCATCCTGGAAGATGATGTTTTTTGCGGACCTGCCTGTGTGTTCACGAATGTCTTTAATCCGCGGTGCGCTGTGCCCAGGATGGATGAGATCCGAAATACGGTCGTAAAGGAAGGCGCGAGTCTCGGGGCCAACTCCACGATAGTCTGCGGGAACACGATAGGTAAATATGCCTTTGTCGGAGCCGGAGCGGTAGTCACGAAAGATGTCCCGGATTTCGCTTTATTGTACGGTAACCCGGCCAAAAGAAAAGGCTGGATATGCGAGTGCGGAGAGAAACTCGTTTTCGATTCGGATAAAGCGGTTTGCGGAGCGTGTTCCAAGACATATTCAAAGAGCGGGGAATCCGTAAAAAGGACTTAAATGCAGAAGACGTTTCTCAGAAATAGGAGTACGATATGATCCCTGATCTTTCAGTGGTTATACTTTGTTATCGCGCGGGCAATAGAGCGGAGGATTTCGTCGCGAGAGTGGTGAAAATGCTTGATAGGTTCGTTTCGTCTTGGGAGATCATCCTGGTGGGGAATTACCGGGAAGGTACGGAAGACGAAACGCCGCGGGTAGTCAACCGTATCGCGGCGAAGAGGGCAAACATAAAAGCCGTCGCTGTGCCGAAAGAGGGCATGATGGGATGGGACGCGAGAAGCGGGTTGTCCATGGCGACGGGGAAATACATATGTTTTATCGACGGCGACGAGCAGATGCCCTTCAGGGATATAGTCAGGGTCTACCGGAAGATAAAAGAAAACGATCTGGACCTGGTTAAGACGTATAGGGCTATACGGGGGGATGGTTGGGCCCGGATAGTGATATCCACGATATTTAATATCATGTTTTTTGTCATGTTTCCCGGGTTCTACGCACGGGATGTGAATTCCAAACCTAAGATCATCAGGAAAGAAGCTTATGATAAGATGGATCTTTCTTCCGACGACTGGTTTCTTGACGCGGAGATCATGATCTTAGCGAGAAGGCTTAAGCTCAAGGTAGCCGCGATCCCTTCAAGGTTTTACAAGTGTAATTACAGGAACTCATTTGTGGGGCTCAGCACTATCTTTGAGTTTTTACGGAATATGTTCAATTTTAGGATGAAGGAGTTCTTCAGGTAATGGACGGGAAAAACATATTCATAACCGGCGGAGCCGGTAAGATCGGACAGTTCCTCATAAAGGAGCTTTTAGACGGAGGGTACGTCCCCAGCGTGTTATGTGAGGGCCCGGCTCCCGATGAGATAGCTCCGGGCGTGGGTCTTGTCGGCGGAGATCTTCTGTTTCCGGAGACATACGCGGGGAGTCTTGAGAATGTAGATACGGTGCTGCATATGGCGGCCGTTACCCACACTAATGATGTGAAGAAGTATTTTGACGTCAATGCCGAAGGGACACGGCAGCTTATAAAGTCCTGCGAGGCGGCAGGGGTAAAAAGATTCATCTATATAAGCACCAGGGCTATATCAGAGGATGGCGGCTCTTACAGCGTCTCGAAGCTTAAAGCCGAGAGTTATGTGCGGGAGAGTAAACTTGAATGGGTGATCCTGCGTCCGGCGGAGGTGTATGGCATCTCGGGCAAAGAGGGCGTCGACATGATGCTCCGGAAGATCCACCTGATGCCTTTTGTGCCCGTAGTGGGAGACGGAAAATACAGCATAGCGCCTGTACACATATCTGACGTTATCTCGTCGATGATGACGGTCATTAAAAACCCGGGACTGGAGGGTAAGACATATACTATCGCCGGCCCCGAGGACCTTACTTATATCGAGTTTATAGACAAAGTCCTGAAACATAAAGGTCTCAAAAGGGCGAAGATACATATACCCGTTAAATTGTCCCGGATGCTCGGCCGTATAGCCGTCTCTTTGAACAAAGGCGGCAGATTTGCGATGGACCAGATCTCCAGGCTGCTTTCCGAAAAGTCGGGTGACATATCTGAAGCGCGGAAAGATCTTTCTTTTGATCCCAGGAAGATCGAGGAAGTCCTGGCCGCGAATGCCGAGGTGATGGAGTTTGACAGGCTGAGCCCGAGTTATGAGAACATCTTGAACAGTGACGTTAAAGTTTCAGGCGAGAACGCGGAATACTTCGCTAACTACAAGGCCGAGTGCGTGCGTAGCTTTCTGGGTGATGATTACAGCGGGAGTATCCTGGATTATGGGTGCGGGGTAGGGCTTATCAGCAAGTACCTGGAAACACATTTTGATCCTGAGAAGGCCAGGATAACCGGCTATGACATATCGACCGAATCGATAAAGAAAGCCGGTACTAAAACGGAAAACGTAGTGTTTACGAGTGATATTAATGAGGTCGGCAAAGAAAAGTACAACGCGATCATTGTAGCCAATGTGCTGCATCATATAGATAGAGAAGAAAGAGCCGCTTTTCTCAGGAAGGTGAAAAGCTTATTGGCCGACGACGGGTACATCTTTATATTTGAGCACAATCCTTATAATCCCGCGACCAGGATTATCGTAAAGCTTTCTATCCTGGACGAGAACACGTCTCTGCTGAGGGCGGGGGAAAGCTGCAGGTTACTGCGGGAAGCGGGGGTGGATGTATTCCAGAAAAGATACATAGTGTTTTTTCCGAAGTTTTTGAAG
>JAVCCB010000076.1 GCA_030765685.1 Candidatus Tantalella remota
CATGTTTCGTGGCAATCCACACAACCGCTTTCCCGCCACGTTTACGTCCACTACGTTTAGGCACATACGTTTCTTTGACCTTGAATTTGGCCTTTTGCAAAAGCTTCGCAAACATTTCATCCGGGCCAGCTGACCATATTGCCAAAACACCTTCTGGGTGTAGCGCAGCATATGCGGCATTGAGTCCCGTTAGAGTATAAAGACTGTCATTTTCTTTCTGCGTCAAACCATTCGCGCCGTTATCCACATCCAGAAGGATGGCATGGTATAAATTATGCGCAGTGTTTATTTTATCGGCCACGTCACCTTCATAAACTGTCACCCGCTTGTCATTAAGAGGGCTCCCCGCCAAATGAGCAAGGAAGCTGAGGTTCCATTTAACTACAGCAGGTATCAATTCAGCAACAGTGACATGGGCCTCAACACTAAGGTTATTCAATGCCGCTCTGAGAGTAAATCCCATGCCCAAGCCACCAATAAGAATTTGCGGCTCCGTCTGATTTCCTATCTGCAAACAGGCGAGTTTAGCTAAAGCATCTTCCGAATTATGGACATCGCTGTTCATAAGTTCATAAGCGCTTACTTTAATTGAAAACTCCGAATCCCGCTGGAACAACCGCAGTTCTTTACCGTCTCCGGATGCTATGACTTTATCTAGTAAAATCCAAGGAATCATTTAATACCCTTTAAACCGTTTTTGATTTTAAACTTAAACCTGTACCGGATTTTAAAGCTACAACTGTCCCCCCACCCTGCACGGGTGTGTAAATATTATACGCCTGAGACGTTATTCTGCCAAATTTTTTAGTAGATCATCCAACCAGGCCGTCAATGGCTATGATACTCTCATCTTGAAGGCATCACTTAACGCCATCTCCAGCATTACTCATGCCTTCCTCCTTCGCCTAACTATTTGCGTATTATCTGGCTTCCGCCTTCGCTAAAGCTATGGCGGACAAGTCGGCGGACTTCATCGGCATTCGGGCAGCCTGAAGTATGTTTTAGAAGAAGTTAGACGTGAGGATAGATTTCACAACGATCCCTTTGATCCCTCCCCGGTGTGTTGCCTCCACTCAATATCTTACTCCCCGAGGTAGAAACACCAGGTCCGAGCCCAATGCGAGGACCGCAGGATCCCTACCCGTGGAGAGGAACAAAACGAGGAATCTACATGAAAACTTGTTTTCAATGGGAATTCCGAGTGGAGTTCCAGATAAATCGTTCCTCTTTTTTTTTACACGCGCACGCTTTATTCCCATAATAAAAAAAGGCCGCCTATGCAGACGACCTCTTTTTTTATTATGGCTCCCCGGGTAGGATACAAAACATGAGCCCCCTGCGAATGTTTTGAACCCTAGACGAGGAGAAATGACGAAACGAGAAATTCTGATGAAAACTTGTTTTCAAGAAGAATTTTGAGTGAAGTCATCGTCAAATCGTTCGCTGTGTATGCACTCCATACGATTTGACACCAATTTTAAACAAAAAACCCCAGAGGAGTTTATTCCTGTGGGGCTTTGTTTAAAATTGGCTCCTCGGGTAGGAAAACCAGCCCCGAGCTACATGCGAGGGGCGCAGGATCCCTACCCAAGGAGAGTGGCGTAACGAGACATTTTGATAAAACTTGTTTTAAATCAAAATGTCGAGTGAAACCACAAAAACGCCGAAGGCGTTTTACCAATTTTAAAAGAAGAACCCCCAAAGGAGTTTATTCCCTTGGGGGTTCTTCTAGAATTGGCTCCTCGGGTAGGACTCGAACCTACAACCTATTGGTTAACAGCCAACCGCTCTACCATTGAGCTACCGAGGAGCGTAAATGCTTTTTGCGAGTTCTAATTATAGGAGAATTTAAAAATATTGTCAATTGCAAAGACAAATCCCGTATAACATCTATGATATTGTTCGAAAAATGCACTCACGGTTCTCCTCGACTAAAAAATAACCCTTGAGACTCCCTCTTTTTAGGAATATAATTCGACTATCGTATATTACTTACATCAACCAGAAAGATTTGAGTTATGAACCCTGATATTTTTGAAGTGATCATGCTTGTCTGTTTCGGCGCGGCATGGCCCTTTTCGATCTACAAGATGCTGCGAACAAAAAAGTCCGGCGGAAAAAGCATATATTTTCTACTGGTTATCCTTACAGGATACACAGCGGGGATATTTTTTGAGTATTTCGGGGAACGAAATGCTGTTATATTTTTATATTTATTCAATACTCTTGTCGTCTTTTTAGACCTTATTTTGACTATAAAATACAGTGAGGATACAAGAAAGGCTAAAAGCTATGTCTAAAACATTTGCTACCGCTATAAACTGCATGGATGGACGTATTCAGAGACCAGTTATCAAATTTTTGCTGGAAAATTATGATGTAGACTATGTTGATATGATAACCGAGATGGGACCCAATAAAATATTGGCAGAAGGACAAGAGGAAGATACTATCGCCTCATTTAAAAAAAAAGTAGCTGTCTCTGTAGAAAAACATGGCTCTACATTGATCGCCGTGGCCGCGCATCATGATTGCGCGGGCAACCCTGCAAGCGATGATATCCAAAAAAAACAACTGCTGAAGTCCATAAAGGTTGTTACCTCATGGGGTTTTCCGGTAAAAAAAATAATAGCGTTATGGCTGGATGAAAAATTCACTCCAAGCGTCATCAGTTAACCAATGAATAAGACACCCGTAAAAATAGTGATCGATACAAACCTGCTTGTCGCTTATATGTTCAAAAAAAGCAGTGCTTCCGCGAATATCCTCGCTATAGCAGACGAAGGCCTGGTCGACATTATGTGGCACGATAAAATACGCAAGGAAGCGGAACTTATCACAGGTAAGATCGGAAGAGCTGTTCCGAAAGTAAAAATGGACCTTAACGATATCTTCAAAAAGAAAAACGAGGTAAAAGAAGTACCGAAAGTCAGAGGCGTTTCCGAAGACCCGGATGATGATAAGTTCCTGGCATGCGCTATCGCCGCGGGAGCGGACATGATCATCTCAAACGACGCTCATTTGCTGGATATCGAGAACTATGAAGGTATTCCTATCTATACATCTTCGGCTGCATTAAAAGTATTAAACAAATAATTCACACGAAATTCACTTTTACTCTTAAGGGGTTGGCACTATAATCCACTATCATGAAAAATGTAGTTCACAAAGAAAAGACAGCGTTTTATAGGCAGTCCACTTTCTGCATGGCGTCTTTTATGCGGGAGAGACCTTCTTCGATCTCTTTTTTATCAAGAGCGTAGCTAAATCGTATATGATCCGGCGCACCAAACCACTCGCCAAGATACGCTATGACTTTATAATCGCAGAAAAGTGTGGTGACGAATTCTCGCGCGTTCCTGCATTTTGGTAAAATATAGAACGCTCCCTCAGGCTTCCAAAGCTCGAAACCCAGATCACAAAACCCTTTGTATATAAAGTCACGTCGTTCCCGCCATATATTTTGCTGTTTGACAATATATTCTTTCGGAGCTTTCAGCGCGGCCAAAGCCATATCCTGGCTTATAAGGCTTGTGTTCATGGAAGTGTGGGTCTTAAGGTCTATAACACTGTCGGCAATATTCTGGTCAGCGCACCAGAGATATCCTATGCGGGCGCCGCACAAAGCAAATGTCTTCGAAAAAGAATTGACCGTTATGACGTGGTCACCTTTTATATGATAATTCTCCCTCTCATATATAAGGTCCTTGTACACCTCGTCAGATATTACGTATACTCCGAGCTCTGCGGTTATCTTCTCTATCTCTTTCAGCGTATCAATAGCTTCCACGCGTCCGGTCGGGTTTGACGGGGAGTTTATCATAACGGCTTTACAGTCTTTAACCTTCTTCTTAAAGTCATCCATATCTATACGTCCATCAACAAGGTCCGTGTAGACCGGCTCCATACCTGAAAGTTCCACTATCGGCGGGTATGAATAATAATACGGCCGCGGCATAAGCATCTTCCCTTCCCCCCAGGACCTGAGAATGAGATCGATCGCTTCGGACGCGCCGTTGGTTATGACAAAATTATCCGGGGTAGATCCAGGATATTCTTTCGACAGAGCCTCCCTGAGGGCATATTCCCCCTGGATAAGACCGTAACGGAGGTCTTCTCTTATATCTATGTCTATGGCTTCCCTCGGCGGCTGGAGATCCGGCTGGCCGGAGCCAAAACTTATAATACCGTTACCCTGTTTGCCGATAAAGATCGACGGATTCCTCAGATCAAGTCTATTCCCCACTATTCACCCTCTTTTCTGTTTATACTGATTAGATGTAGTTATTTTAGTATGTATCAAGTATATTGTAAATGGTAAACTGTTAACAGTTTATTGTTTACAACAATGCGGATAAATAATGAAATCACGATATATAGTCCACGTCGATATGGACGCGTTTTTCGCGGCCGTTGAGCAGCGTGATAATAAGGAATACCGCGGAAAACCCGTCATCGTGGGATCGGACCCAAAAGGCGGCAAAGGTCGCGGTGTGGTCTCCACCTGTTCTTATGAAGCGCGTAAGTTCGGGATACACTCAGCGATGCCCATCTCTATCGCCTACAGGAAATGTCCGGACGGCGTCTTCCTTCCGGTAGATATGGACAAATACATCGAAGCGTCCCATAACGTCTTCAGCGTCCTTGGTGATTTTACCCCCGACATACAACCCATAAGTATCGATGAGGCTTTTATGGACATTACCGGCAGCTGGCACCTTTTCGGCACTCCTCTTGAAACATGCCGTAAGATCAAAGCCGCAGTAAAAAAGAAGACCCGCCTTACGGCATCGCTCGGCATGGCTCCGAACATGATGACGGCAAAAATAGCTTCTGACTTAAAAAAACCGGACGGCCTGGTAATAGTCCCACCGGAAGACCTCATTAAGTTCCTCCACCCCCTGCACGTGGGGCGTCTCTGGGGCATAGGAGTAAAAACCGAGGCAACCCTGAAAGAGCACGGTATCCTGACCATAGGCGACCTCGCATCAAGAGGCGAAGACAAGCTGGAGCGTCTTTTCGGCAAACACGGCCTGCACGCGTGGGATCTGGCAAACGGCATCGACCCGCGAGATGTAGAGGTCGACGATACTATAAGCTCTGTCGGCAACGAACATACTTTTGATACGGATACCGGTAATATGAAAGAAGTGCGGGACATCTTGATGTATCTGAGCGAAAAAGTGTCAAGCCGCCTCCGCAAATACGGGTTCAAGGGACGGACTATAACTCTTAAGATAAGGTTCTCGGATTTCAAGACCTATACGCGGGCGGTAACTATCTCGGGGGCTACCAATTTCACGGACGTGCTCTACGGAAATATAATGGACCGTCTTAAAGAGTTCGACATCTCGGAAAAGACTGTCCGGCTTCTGGGAGTGAAAGTCTCAAACCTCAAAGACGCCTCGTGGCGGGATGATATGTTCTCGGACGAAGGTGCCGATACGCAAAAGAATGAACGGATACATAAGGCGATCGACCAGATCTCCAACCGCTATGGAGAAGGAACGATAAGGCATCGAGGGTGAACACTACCTAAATCCAAAATCCTAAGCCCAAAATCCAAAAGAATCTTTAAAATCCAAAACCCAAAACAGCTATTTTAGGTTTTGTCATTTGGATTTCATTTGCCATTTGGATTTTGACATTTGGATTTAAAACTCTCTCCTACTCCTCATACAGCATCTGCTGAGCGATCATGTCGGCTTTGTCTTTGCCCACCAGATTCTCGGCTATTTTTACGCCGAATGCGAACGCGGTCGCCGGGCCTTTACTGGTTATAATATTGCCGTCCTGTACGACCTTTTCGGAAACAAAGTGTATCCCCGTGGAAAATGTTTTCTCCATGCCCGGATAACACGCCGCTTTCTTCCCGTCAAGGATCCCGGCAGGAGCAAGAACAAGCGCTGGTGAAGCGCATATGGCAGCTATAAGCCTGCCTTCGGAGTTCATCCGTGTCAGGATATCCTTTACTTTCGTAGATCCGGCAAGATTTTCGGCTCCAGGCAGGCCGCCCGGAAGGATGACCGCGTCAGGCAGACCTTTATATTCTTCAAGCACTATATCCGCGCTGATCGATATCCCATGTGCGCCGGCGATATTCTTGCCGCCCACCCCGGCTACGGTTACGATCACTCCGGCTCTCCGCAACACATCCAAGGGCGTGACCGCCTCAACCTCTTCAAAACCTTCCGCCAGTATCATCAATGCTTCACTGCTCATCCTGATCCCCTTTCATAATTTTCGGGATATTATTTCGATGCAAACTTTTTTGCCGACTCTATCATATAGCTCATACCGCTCATTCTTGCATCCTTCTCGGGTCCTGTCAACGCTTCACCCAGAGGTTTACTGCGGGGGGTGTCACTTACGGTAAGCAATCCCACAGCTTTAGCGCCTATAACCGCCGCCGCGGAATAAACCGCGGACAGTTCCATCTCTATACCCGTGTATCCACCGCTTTCAACCGCCTCAAGAAGACCGGGGGTCTCCGCCAGAATAGAACCTATTGTAAAGATATCCCCTTCGATAATATTCTTTTCCCCGTATTCCGGTGAAATAAGAGCGTCTTTGAACTCAGACAGATATCCCGGATTCGCGGGGATGTCTTCGCCCGACGACAATATATCCTGTATATCCATACCTGAATGATAGCGGGTAAATCCTTCGCCGTTAAAAACTTTCCCGCACAGAACAATATCCCCTATTTCGCATGAGCGCAAACCCCCGCAGGTACCAGTAAAAATGATCTCACGTGACAATGTACTCTCAAGGAGTAGGATCGCGTCTCCTATAAGCCGGTCACCTATCCCGCAATGTATTACCGTAAACTGCGACTCCCGGTCTGACAACACGATCCCCGAATAAAGCTGTCCTTTAAATGACTTTTTAACTTCGCTGGGCTCCGCGAATTTCTTCAGAGGTATCACAGGCGTGAGAATGAGCGTCCCTTTTATTTCTGCGGGATCACATCCGAAAAAATGTCTGAAAACTTTGTCTTTGTTCATAGTTGTGATAGTTGTCATCAAATTAAGATTAAGATTGAGATTAAGGTTGAGATACAGGACCTTCCTATATTTTTTTCCTTTTACCTTTTTCCCTTTTCCTTGCTGCTAAGCCTCGGGCGGCGGCAATCTACACATTCCTTCGCGGGATTGGGGTTATCGGCTCCACAATGCGCGCATATCCAAAACCCCTCCGGCGGATGCTTTAATCGATACTGGAATTTGAAATACGGTATGATCATATATTTCGCCGATACATACAGTATCACCAGCAAAAATCCTGCCAAAAGCGGCATAAAAAATCCCGGAACTGTTATCACGGGCCTGACTCGATCAATATCTATACCATAATCCTCAAGTCTCTTTTTTACAAGCTCCTGCGCCAGACTGTAGTTTTCCACCCCGGTCGGAGTAAGACTGACCATCAGGGGACCCGAAATGCGATAGTTCCCTGAATACAGCGCTTTCAGCTTGTTCAGATAACTTTTATAATATCGCGCGGCCAGATCTACATCGCCGGCCTGTTCAAGATCCATCGCCAGAAGGAAATCCGTGCCGAAGTATTCCGGCCATATTCCACGAGCTTTGAGAAAAGACTTCTCCGCCTCTTTGAATCGGCCCGCCGACATCGCGTAAAGGCCGTCATTGAACGCCTCGTAAAACCTTTTAAGGTCATTCTGTATCCTGCCGTCACCCTTTGCCTGGCGGGGCATCTGTTCGTTCAGAAAAAATCTTTCAAAGGAAAAAAAAGTGTCCTCTTCGACCTCGGCTACTGCAAGCGAAGATCCGGCGAGGACCAGAGCGATGATGAGCAGGGCAAATACTTTACCCCGAACCATTGCAAACAAACGCGAAAAGATCGCATCAGTACTCATATGGGATAAATTGTAGGAAACTGCACTTTTAGTAGAAAACATTTGAGTAAGTGGCCTTACAAAGTAAGAATGAGATCGTCGTCTTATGCCGTACTGTTTATCAGGCTAAGGACCTTATCGATCTCGAAAGGTTTATAGATGATCTCCGAAGCTTTCTCTTCGATAGCTTCATGTACCATCTCATCCACGGAATAACCCGTCATCATTATGACCGTTGTCTTAGGGCGGAGCTTCATGATCTCTTTGAGAGTCTCAATACCGTCCTTTTCAGGCATCCGAATATCCAGGAACATAATGTCAAAAACACCGGCTTGTGCCATTTCTATGGCCTGATCCCCTGAGTAACAGCTTTCCGCTTTGAAGTTATTAGCTCTCAATATGTCACAGAAAACGTCAGCGAAATCTTTGTTGTCGTCTATAACGAGTATTTTGTGTTCTTCCATTTGATCCTCCATCTAAAAAACGGGGTATTTCCCCGCTGAGCCTTGATTTTACCCCAATAACGGCCCTTTGTCGATAACTTTTTCAAATACTACTATTCTGTCTCCGAAGTTCCTGTCGTCGCGTGACTTGAAGACAATATCCCCTGAAATGTGTCTGTCAAAACGCGACGGGTACCGCCGACCAGATGTCCCGCCTCTCCAACCGTTTTTGCTGCCACCTTCTCCACGACAGTAGCACTTTTGAGCACTTTCCCCACACCCTTCATGGGTATTCTTACTATGTTGGATATGGCTGTACCTTTGAGCACTCTCGAGATGATCAGCCTTACCAGCGTATACGGGTCGTCGATATTCTCATATTTCTCATCAAGATCTATGTTGAATATCCTGATCTTCGGATCACCCGCGGAAGTATAATCCTTGTAAACAACTTTATCGGCTTTGAGATACAGTACGTCTATAGTCATTTTCGGTATCTGACTATCTTCCGACAGCTGTTTTCCCTCTTCGGTGTTATTCACGGGATGAAGCGCGTCAAGGTTCACTTTCCCCTCTTTGCTCTTTATGATGTTAAGTTCTTTGAGGTGAAGTTTGAATTCTTTCAGTTCTATCCGCCTGGTGAACATAGCTCCACAGTTATATTTTATATATATCTCCGGGATATCGATCATTATCCTATCTACATATCCCTCAGGATTATATAATTTGAACCCTTTTATGACAATCACCGGGCGAAATACATCCACCATCATAAACTCTATATCGAGTTTAGTGCCCAGTATACGGGAACCTAACTGCTCGACCGATACCTCTATTATCTTGTTCTTGAAAAAACCTATAGCTATGATCACCACAAGAAGGAAAATTAAGATCTTCTTACCCATCCGTATCCTTTCTCAAAGTTGAATTACTCGATAACGAGGTTATCTATGTAGATAGGGCCTTTGTAGCGGGGGCCCGTACGCGTAGGCGGCGCCGTGTCGTACTCTATCCTTACAGCTATCTTTTTGATCTTATCTATATGCAGGAAAAGCCTTTTATCCTTCCTACCTCTCCAGGCTGAACTTCTACCTTCGGGTTCCACTGATTCCAGAGGTACCGTCACAGTGGTCCATTTCCCCGGAGTAAGCGGGATCTTGTCCTTCATCTGCGTAAAAAGCCACCCGTCACTTATCGTAAGTATTATACGGGCAAACATCAGGTCTCTCGGAGCTTTCCTAGGCAGATATATATCCACCGAAATAGACTCGTACCCCGTAAGATCGTAGTCTTTCTCCACCTCTACCAGGGCTGTCGACCAGATAACACCCGGAAAATCACACATAACCGCCATACTGGACTCTCCGGTGGAAGACTGCTTCGGCGCTAATTCTATACCTCTCGCCACATGGTCATCCAGCATATACGCCCAGTCCGGTATCTTCCATTTTCCCGTCGACTCTTCAAAATCATACGTTATTTTTTCATTTTGAGGATACGCTGACGATGCCGCCAGAAGTACCAGCACAATACCCAAGACTATAGTCGTTTTCATTACAAACCCCTAGCGTTTGTGTTTCTGCGAAAACTATTTAAAACCAAGTATATTATACTCCACATTTTTACCGTATCGCAACATAATATGCATTTTTGTCCGAATACCAGGGCAAAGCCACGGTCATCCCGTACCTTGCTTTTTAAATAAATATATGATACCCTTGACTCGCAATGGAAAAATGTTCAATAATTATAGCCGCTTACAACGAAGCCGATAATCTGAAAAAATGTCTGTTTTCCCTGCGCGACGTAGACTATTCACAAGACCTCACAGAAATAATAGTCGTTGATAACGATTCCACGGACAATACGGCCTCCATGGTCAAAGAATTCCCGGAAGTCCTTTATTTAAAAGAAGAAAAAAGAGGCGCGTCTCAGGCCAGGAACACGGGTATCCATAATTCCACTGGCGACATACTTATATTTATAGACACGGACACGACTGTAACACAAGGATGGCTAGCTAAGGTAACCGAACCTTTTTCTGATAAAACCGTTGGAGCGGTGGGCGGAGCCATATATCCGGTCAATTCCAACAATATCTTTTCCAAATACATGGGAGTATCGCTATTCCTGCGATATCCCCGTTATGGAAAAAAAATACGGATCAAGGGTTTCCCCAGCTGTAATCTTGCCGTAAGAAAGATCCTGGCAGAGAACGGTTTTGACACACAGGTCTTCAGCACTTACGGGGAAGATAAGGACCTCTGCTACCGGATAATAGCCAACGGTTACACTGTCCTGTTCTCTCCCGAAGCTGTTATATACCACCATCATCCGGAGTCTTTCGGAGATCTTCTGGACCTCTTGATCAAAAGCTCGGCCGGAAGAGCGGCTTTCGCTAAAAAATATCCCTCAGCTCCTGACATCATATTTTTAAACTGCCACATCCCTTTCCTTTACTCGGCAGCCGTTATCCTGTCCCTTCTGCTAGGGGGACCCACAGCTTTTATGTTTGCCCTGGTTCCCGCTTTGATTTATTTCGCCTACAGTAGTATAATTTCTCTATCGCATACTGGAGATGTCTTTCTCTCTTTGATAGTAAAACCGTTTTTAGACATCGTCTCCATCTATGTGATCTATTTTTCTTTTCACTACAAGAAACTGCGTGCAGTGATCACGCCAAAGACAATTTTAAAAAGGAGCTGATATGGATATAAGCCTGATCATACCCGTCTACAATGAAGAGCAGAACATGCTTCCCCTATATGATGAGATAAAAAATGTCCTCGAGGAGCTCGGGAAAACGTATGAGATCATTTTCGTAAATGACGGCAGTACGGATAATACGCTGCAGAATCTAAAGGATATAAAAAATGACGGCCAAGAGCTGACCATTATAAACCTGAACCGTAATTTCGGCCAGACAGCCGCGATAATGGCCGGCTTTGACCAAGCCAAAGGCAATGTGATAATCACAATGGATGGTGACCTGCAGAACGATCCGCATGATATCCCGGGCCTTCTGGAAAAGATCGATGAGGGATTCGACCTGGTTAGCGGCTGGCGCAAAGAAAGGAAGGATCTTTTCCTGCTCAGGGTACTCCCGTCTAAAGTAGCCAATTCCCTGATCTCTAAAGTCCTGAAGGTCCCCCTTCATGATTATGGCTGTACGCTAAAAGCCTATAAACGCGATGTTGTCAAAGGCATAAATCTGTACGGAGAAATGCACCGTTTTATACCTGCTATAGCCAGCTGGAAAGGCGCAAACATGGCGGAACTTGAAGTGAACCATAGGTCACGCAAATACGGAAAAACAAAATACGGGATAAACCGTACAATAAAAGTTCTTCTCGACCTTGTGCTCGTCGCCTTTCTGTCGGAATACAGCACAAAACCTATAAGATTTTTCGGGGGAATAGGCCTCCTGAGCGCCGGGTTATGCCTGCTGTCTTTTCTCATGGTGGTTTTAATGAAACTGATCGGCGGCACCGACATGACGGGAAACCCCCTCCTGGTGCTGAGCATAGTCTCTATTTTAATGAGCGTACAGTTTTTCTCTCTGGGCTTTCTCAGTGAGATAAATATCCGGACATACTACGAGTCGCAGAATAAAAAAACCTATCACATTAAAGGGATCATAGGATGAAAATCCTCATAATTAACTATGAATACCCTCCTCTTGGCGGAGGCGGAGGGGTGTTTGCACGTGATCTTGCTGAAGAATTGTCTAAAAAACATGAAATAGATGTTTTGACAACCCATTTCAAGGGATTAAAGAAAAAAGAGACTGTCAACGGGGTCAACATTTATCGCGTGCCTGTTCTCTTCAGAACCTCCCTTTTTACGGCAACAATGCCTTCTCTTCTGTCTTTCCCCTTTTCGGCGATGATAACTGGCTGGCGTCTTATAAAAGAAAAAAAATACGATGTGATCCATACCCACTTTGGTGTACCTTCGGGGCCCGCTGGAGTGATCTTCTCCAAAATGTCTGGCATACCTATGATCTTGAGCCTGCACGGTGGCGACATTTATGACCCAAGTAAAAAAATGTCCCCTCACCGGCATGCTATATTCCGATGGGGCGTCCGAAAGACCATTAATAGCGCGGCGGAGACGGTAGCTCAATCAACCGCTACAAAAAGCAAGGCCGAAAGCATCTATAAACCTTTTAAAAATATATCAATAATCCCACTGGGAATACCAAAACCCGAAATCCTTAATGTTTGCCGGAAAGATCTGGATCTAAAGAATGATAAATTGTATGTTACTTCTATTGGGCGGCTGATAAAACGCAAGGGGTATGACACTCTTATCAAATCTTTTGCGCTACTTCGCGACCGTGGAATAAATGCAAATTTACTTCTCATCGGAGATGGCCCCGAACGTAGCTCTCTTGAAAAACTCTCCGTGAAACTTG
This sequence comes from Candidatus Tantalella remota, assembly GCA_030765685.1. Classification (GTDB taxonomy): domain Bacteria; phylum Omnitrophota; class Gorgyraeia; order Tantalellales; family Tantalellaceae; genus Tantalella; species Tantalella remota. Next base: position 12,719 of record JAVCCB010000076.1, read on the forward strand.
GATTGTCTAACCATATTAACTTCTTAAAGTGGCTGGATGAAAAAAAATTCCAATACTTATCATCCTCCGACCTTTTTGTTCTGCCGTCCATGTATGAACCTTTCGGTATAGTCATCCTCGAAGCGATGTTCTGCGGTCTTCCCGTGGTATCCACGAACAAAGGCGGCCCGGCGGATATCATCAAAGACGGCAGGAACGGTTTGCTGGTCCGTCCGGGGGATCCTGCGGCTCTGGCACAGGCCATAGAAAAGATCGCGACAGATCCCGGGCTAAAACACAAAATGAGCGTATGCAACAAGGAGGATATAAAACAATATACTATCGCCGAGATAGCTGAAAGATATCTGGAACTTTTTAAAAAGATCATAAAAACGGAGAATCTCTGAATGGCCTCAACCGAACATCTCACTAAAGAACAAAAAGATTTCATTTCAGCCAACCTCGGAAAAATTTCCGATAATCTCATAGCGAAAAAACTGGGGCTCTCTCCCCGGGACGTTCAGTATTACCGGGGACAGCTGGAATCCGGAGGCGCCCCGCTGACCGCTGCCGGAGCCGATCCATCCGGGAAAAAGGATCTATTTACGGCAATTTTCCGGAAAGCTGCCGGCAAAAAAATAACAATAGTTCTTTTCTGCGCTATAATCGCCCTGAGCTTTTTTCTCAGGCGACATACATTTAACCTGCCCCACTTCAGGGGAGACCAGCATCACTATGTCGGCCTGGCTTTCAAACTTGATACAAAGGGTATGGCGGGTTACAACCTGCGCGGCATAGATATGCTGACGGTCCGTCAGTATCCGCAGCTTATACGGCTGGCACCCGCAAAAGACAAAGGGAGGATCCTTAAGGGGCTCGAGCAGGCTAACATTACATATTACGACCAGCCGCTGCATCACATACCATACGGCTTCCCCGTTGCGATAATGCTGTCCCACAAGATATTCGCCGCGAAGGCTCCTTATTTTATGCTGGCGATCAATGACTCGCAAGTAATACGTCAGGCACCTCGCGGGGTAGGCCTCCGTAACTTTCGTTTTGATCCCGCGGTAGCCGGGAAGCAGTTCTATTCCATAATAATACCACTGGCTTTCAGCCTGCTTCTTATCGCGCTGACATTCTTCCTGGCAAGACAACTTTTCAAGAACGACCACATAGCTCTTATCGCGATGTTCCTGATGGCCGTTTCTCCGATAGACATACTTACATCCCAGAAATTGTGGGCAGATGACATGACCGCGGCTCTTTCCCTGCTGGCTGTCCTGCTTTACATCCTTTCTGTCAACAAAGACAAACCCGGACTAGCGATAGTCAGCGGTATATGCTGCGGACTTAGCGCCATAACCAAACAGAGCGGGGCTTTCATCGTTATAGTCATAGGCATTTGGCATTTCACGTCAAACCTGGACAGGCTTTTTCGGAAAGAGACCTTTCTTGAAACTGTTTTTGATAAAAAGCTCTGGCTTTTCGGGCTCGGGGTATTTATCGGAGCGGGTTACTGGTTCCTGAAAGTAATGGACGTGTACGGCAACCCTTTCTACAGACCGCACCAGACAAATATCGCCGAGATAGCCAAGACCCCATGGTTCAAGATGGTAGGCAGCCGACCATGGTATATCTATCTCATCGGCATCCCCTATCAGAACCCCGTTTTCGCGCTGGCATACATCTCTCCCTTGTGGATGTGGCTGGAAAAGAAGAACTGGAAAGCTACTTTGCTGCCTGTTATCTGGATAGCTGTGTTCCTTTACATCTTCCAGGTATATCTCGGAGGAGGAGGAAAAGAACAACGCTACATGCTGCCGGCCTATCCGGCTTTCGCCATACTCGGGGCATATGTAGCAAACCGTTTAAGGATCTATCTGGATAATAAAGTCGGACATCATACGGGAACTGTAGCCCTCCTGATAGCGCTCTTAGCGGCAGCTTTGTGGAGCATACCTATGGGGCTTGATGTACTATTTATGAACGGCGCGCTTATAATGAAACCGTTTTAAAGGATAATATGGATAACAACAAAGACTTTCTATTGGAAAAAGAAGTAAAAACAGCCTTCAAACCGGCTGTTATATTCGCTTCGGGATATATCTTTCAAAATTTTCTTTATCTAGTATGCACTATTCTTCTCGCTAAAATACTTGGAGTGACTTCTTTTGGTCTCTACTCTCTCGGCTGGGCCATCGTAGGTATTGGTAGCATGCTCTCCGGACTGGGATTCTCATATATACCTTCAAAATTCATACCGGTGTACCGGCATGAAAACAACGATGGTAAATTAAAATCTTTTATCTCCTTTCTGTTTAAGACGCAACTGATTGCCGTAATACTGGTCACATCGCTCCTTATGTTGTCATCAAGGTTTATCTCAATAAAGATCTATAAAGAACCATCACTTGCCATCTTCCTGATACTCTTAAGCGGGCTGATACCCTTCCAGAAATTCCTGGAACTTTTCGGTTCGATATTCAAAGGCTTCAAAAAGGTAAGCTACTCTGTTTACATACAACGTTTCTTTGAGCCCGCCTACAGGACCCTTTTCATCATGGCTGTTTTTTTGATGGGCGGTTACATGAAAGGAGTATTCGCGGGACTATATTCGGGTGTAATATTCGCGCTTATCCTCGCGATACTAATGTTCAGGACTAGAATAATTAGCTCTCTGGGACAATCCGAAGCGACTCCCTGCAATAAAAAAGAGATCATCCTCTACAGTCTGCCGCTCTTGGGGGTTTCACTGATAAGTTATTTCATGGGAAAGACCGACATCCTCATGATCGGCTATTTCTTGAATCCCGACAAGATCGGTATCTACAATATCGCTTTTAAGTTATCTCTTGTCGTTTCACTCTCGCTAACGGCTCTAAACAGTATTTTTGCGCCGATTATTTCCAGTTTACACGCGAAAAAAAATCACAACAAACTAGGAGCCGCGTATAGATCTTTTACACGGACAATACTTTACATAAGCATTTTTATTTTCTCTTCCCTTTTATTGCTTGCTGAACCGCTTCTTTCCTTGATCGGAAAGAATTTTACCGCCGGTGTTTATCCTCTTGCCATTCTGGCAATCGGGCAACTAATAAACGTGTCTGTTGGCTCGGCAGCCACTATACTTTCTATGACCAAATATCCACGTATTAATATGTACAATTCGGCGGCACTTCTCTGCATTAACATATTCCTGAACCTCTTCCTCATTCCCCGATACGGAATTCTAGGAGCGGCAATAGCGACCAGCAGCTCAGTCTTACTGATAAATATACTCCGTTTGATCGAAGTCTACGTTCTCCTGGGAATACATCCTTTTAGTTTAGGATATGTGAAACCTTTTCTGGCATGGGGAGTGGCGCTAGCCGTTGCTAAACTACTACTTCCGATGCTGGGCATTTCTTATAATTTGGCAGTTTTCTCTACCTTTGTTATTGTTTTCGCGGGGATGTCGCTTGCTCTGGGAATATCTTCGGAAGAACGATACATGATCTCTCTTCTAAAAAATTATCGGCGGGGTCCTGAAAAATAGAGCTACACTCGTTATTTAGCGAGCTCTCTGGAGGTAAGCCCTATCTTCGCGCATACTTTTACGAATAATATGACAATGGCCAGAATGCTCAGAGACACTTTTCTAAAAAAACCGGATACTTCTGAGCTGTTCCATATTTGAAAAAAAACACGCCCCGTTGACTCCAGATTATCCCTGGATATTTGCCCGAAAGTCTTGTCTTTTTCCAGTTTGTTGACCATGTGATTCCCGGCAGCAAGACGTTTGGTTTTATTTATAAGAGCGCCTAAGGAACTCTCCGCAGGATGCATTACCACGGCGTTCTCACAATAGACCTGCACGTAGCCCGCGCGCAACACTCTTCTTCCCCATTCGGTATCTTCACCGGAAGCCTGTTTAAACACGTCACTTAAGAACATCCCCACCTTCTCCATGACAGCGCGTGAAGTAAAGAGGTTCGCTGTGGCTCCAAATCCATATTTTTTTACATATACATCCTGACGCATATATGTAATGGAATCATATTCCTCCATGATATTCTTTTCGCCGTCCTCCTGACCAAAAAGCTTGATCTTTCCTGCAACAAGCCCGCAACCAGGTGTACCCGACAGCACCTGAACACCCTTTTCTATCCAATGTGCGGACGGGATACAATCCGAATCGGTAAACGCCAGGATCTCGCCTTTTGACGACTCAATGCCCTTATTCCTGGCAGCCGCGGGCCCCGGCATCTCTTCACGAACATATATCGTGTTCGAAAATCTGTCAGTGACTTCCCTAATATCCTCGGTAGACCCGTTATCTACAACTATTATTTCGATGCTATCTCGGAAATAAGTCTGTACATGCAAAGCTTCCAGACATCCCCGCAGCCGTTCACTGTCATTTAAAACAGGGATGATAACAGAAACCAAATCGTCTGTACGATTATTTTTGCTTGACGCTGAAAAAGTCATATCTATCCTTATCAAACACAGGTTTTGCTAAAAATATCTGCAAAAGCCGTTCTTGATTTATCGATAACTTATTATCAAACAGCTGCCTTTTATAAAGAAGATGCAGAAAGCTAAACGCTACTTCCTGCTCTTTTGGCGTCATTACCGCCTCATTTAATAAAAACTCGAGCATGGGACCCAACGCAGCAGGATTACCCAGATCCACAGTAAACCCTTTGCCCCCATAAAATGCATTGCCACATACCATCACGGGCTTGCCCATAAGACACATTTCAAACCCCGCCTGCGAATTAATGGTAATGCCCGCATCGGCCATTTCCATCAAGCTATATGTATTGAATTGCGGATCCTCAACGACATATACACCGGGCAAAGCCTCTACCCCACGTTCCTTCAAAAGCCTGTAAGTCAACCTGTCATACGGGGTACCCGTGGGAGAGACGCCCTTAAGTTCTTTTGGATGCAGGCGGATCACAAGCACAGCATCCTCTGTCCCCTGCATCTCTCTTGATACTTCTTCTATCATGTCTATGGGATCCTCGTACAAAGTGGAGTCAAGCACTATCGAAGCATCCGTGCATACCTGTGCCAGCAATAGCAGGATTTTCTTGCCCGAAGGTATCCCGAATGCCTTGCGTATTTCTTCCGGGTCATCTACTCCCCCCGTCCTGTGTTCTTCAGACTTGTCGGTCAATTTGGACCTCCACAACGCACAAACATCCTCTCTGTCTCTATCCGTTACGTTCCACGTCTCCAACAGCTCCCTCCCTGTTCTCGCGAGAGAATGCCGGTTTATTATCTGGCCGCTAAGATTGTCCAGAAAGACCAACCCGGACATCATGGAGTTTTCCACTCCGACAACATTTATTCCTATCCGCCTGGCTACCTCTACGACACATCTCGAGTCATAAAACCCTCCCTGAAATATAAAAACCGTATCCGGTCTCAACTTCTCAAAAAGTGTCTTCAGATTGTCAATTCCCTTCGCAGCCTCTTCAAATATTATCCGGACCTCCTCTATCTGAGACGACTCTATCTTAAATGTTGCTAGTTTGCTTATTATCGTGGCCCGACAAATACCCCATAAGTTAAAACCCCCATACGATACCTCTTTATAATTATCCCCTGTAACGTCCAAGTCCGGAACTCTTCCATTGAATATCTGCGCTCTTTCTACCCGGATAAAATCGGCATGCTTTGAGATCAAAGGATGTTCACAGAGATTACGACACTTTTCCTGATCATTCAGAGACCACTTATACCAGTCCATATCCAGGATGAGAGGTCTTTTATTCTTTTTTCCACTTCTCGCTAAAATAACAATAGGATCTCTCACCAGATCAAAATATACCCTTATTAATATTCCATATATCTTGTTCAGCGTATGCCAAAAATTGTGTTTTATTTTCATTATGGTCCGCCTTTGTTGCAACAGCTATATTATAGAGGCCCTCCCGCCCTTCTATCATTTCCTATGATCTCTAAAAGTTTTTGTATTCGCTCAAGAACCTCTCTATTACTTCTCCATCCATACTTCTTGTCGCATCCAGGGCTCGGGATATAGTTGCCCTGATCGTTTCATCGTGAGCCAAAAGGTCATCAATAACGTCTTCTACTCCATATAGGGCAAATAGGTCATCTGAATTTATTAAAAACCGCTCCTGGCTGAATAATTTTAAGGCCCCCATGTTCTTCCTGAAATAATAATCATCCAACGCAACAGCAATGGTCGGAACCATCGACCCCATCGCGAAAATAATACCGTGATGTTTCATTGTTAACATAAAGTTAGCTTTACCGATAATACCTTTGGCGATACGATAATCGTCGCTATGCTCTATCATACGGGAATCTTCTGTCATCTTGCGTCTTGTTTCTTCAATGGCCTTTACGTCTGAGCGGGTCAGCGGCAAGAAAACTACCTGATACCCATATTTCTTAACAATATGGTCACATATATCGGCTATTCTCTTCATGCATTTCCTTGAGACCCCTTTCTTTTGCCGGAAATAATGCACATTAACTACAACATACGGTATATCCCGGAACACACCATTTCGCTCCAAACTCTTTGCTGTTTCTGAATCCTCTGCATCACTGCAGTACAACGCATCATCAAAGGTCACCTTTACCTCGGGTCCTTTAATGCCTAAAGCCTCAATCTCTTTTTTAGACTCTTCCGGATCTCTCAAATATATTATCTTCGCCTTCGACAACCCCCATTTAGCCAGTTTTTTAGACGTTTTGTCCTTACAAATCCCTATTGTCTGTCCTGAAAGTATAATCGGAGTAGACAATATATCCGCGATATTCATTATTAGCATGCCATCCCACAACCGGCTCAATGTCGTCCCCGTAAGATAACCTCCACCTCCAAAATGCACAACATCAGAATCAGCTATCAACCTTAACAATTTGATCTCTTCAGGATACGCTCCCCGCAAAGGTTTATTTTCCTTATACAATCTCGCAAAAGCAAGCATTCGGGGTTTGATACATTGATATCTCCATTTAAACAAAATATTTGATCCCGCATAATTGCCGTTTCTTTCAGATTCAAAAAGAACAGCTCTGGGGGCGAATTCTGTTTTTTCTCCATGCAATTTTTGGGTATATTCCGGATCCGGTGATAAAACGGTCAGATCAACATCACTTTTTAATCGTTTCCAGTTCTGAATTACTCTAGCAAGCTGCGCTTCATCACCTACATTACCATATCCATAGCCTCCCAATATCAGGACTTTGAAAGACCCAGGTCTTTCCATCTCTTTTATCCGGATAGAACTACCCGGATAACGTATCAATCCTGCCAAAATATATGAGACAGGTGAGATCAACCCCTGTAAAACTTTTTTCCCCAATGATAATAATTTTGCCGTTTCTACAACTATCCTCATCGCGAAATAAAACACGGTAGCTACGTTCTTTGCCACACCTCTGCTCCATTTCGGATAAACCAAATTCGACATAACTATCATTGCCCTGAAATATATATACTCAATTGAGTTTTTTATAAAAGTTTTTCTAAGTACATCATTCTCAAGCATCTGCTTAGAAAACTTTTTTCTCAATACTGTTTTAAGCCGTATCCTGTTAAAAACTTCCACTTGCTTAAACCGTGGCGTCTGTGGTTGAGATCTCACAACTTCTCCGGCTCCACATCTTTCGAGATATAGCATACCTTTATTTTTCATCTCCGAAAGAACGTCAACAAGCTCTTCATTCCTAACACTTGCAATGGAAAATCCCAGAGGATCGCTGCTTAATCTGCCCCAAGCATCTTTTACGGACATATCCGCCTGATACCCATAAAAATCCGGGCAGTATAGACAGCTTTCTTTCGCAAAAAAATAGTTACGCCACATCGCAGTAAAAGCACTATTGAACCGGTTAATCTTTATCTCCCGGTCATTAAGGACGAAACGATTATTGAAATTGTTCGCGTCACGCATGCTCCCGCTTTTATCTCTGAGATCTACCGTGAATTTTTCACCAGTCACTACCCCTTCCTGTCGAGCAAGAGTCTCAAGAAACCGTCCAGTAACGTTATGGCTACAGGCTAATCCGAAAATATAACGTATATTAATGACCCCCTCATGAGAAAACTCTTTCAACCCACGTATAACACAAGGAACACCTACAAGCGCGTATCCTCCGGGGTCGTTTTGAATCTCTTTAAGCGCTTTTTCATAACACGCAGGGTAATAATGAGAGCTCCTTGCTTTATCCAATTCTTCCGCTGACCTTATTACCCTTATTTCATAATGCGGCTCCCCGAGCACCGTCGACACCGGAACGGACGTCAATACCCCCGTTATTCTGCCACTATCTAAAAGATATTTCAGAACTGCCGTAAGTACTCCTCCGGAAGCACTCTCCTGACGAGCTTTTAGACTAAGATCGTAAGTGATAAAATGACTAGCACCTTCTTCAAGACCAAATTTCTCCCCACAAAGTGAAGCCGCCTCGGCGCATTTGCGGATATTGCCGGGAGCATTAGGACACACCTTGAGGCATTCTCCACAACTTATACACTTTTGTCTATGTATTTCCGGAGACCAGCAAAGATCATCCGCCCATCGCATACGGATCGCGTCTTCCGGACACGCTGTCGCGCAAAGACCGCACCCAATACACAAACCCTCTTTTACCACTGTCAGTTCGATGGTCTTGTCACTTATTCTCATATTTATGTCTTCCTGAAGATAGCTACCAGGTGCGTCCCTCCCTTTAGGGGAGCAAATATCCTATGCGCTACCAGATCTTGCGTTTTGTGTATGAAATTATCCCTCTTCTTCCAGTAAGGTGAAAACGTCCTGTCTGTAAGCGGGTAATAATTTATATCACAGGACACGCCTTCACTCTCAGCCCATCTCTCCAACCCTTTACCGGTTATGGCCCATAGATGCCGGGGAGGATCTATCCCATGAAGCATTCCTCCTGTAGCCATGATCAAAAAAACGCGAGCCTTGGAATAATGATTCGTTTTACTTATGCTCTTCACCCTTTCCTTGAGGAGCGGCCGAAAGTATGCGAGGTACTCGATCGAATCGGCATTGGGACACTGTACGACAAAAGTTCCCGTCTCCTCAAGATATTCTAAACTCTTCTTCAGGAAAACAACCGGCTGCGGGAGGTGTTCTATCAGATGTCTTGAAAAAATTAAATCAAACCTACGACTTATCTTTTTGTCAAGGTGCACCGCGTCACAATTTAGAACAGCTTTGAGATGCAGGGTCTTCGAAGCAAACTCACATGCTTGAGGATCCATGTCCACATATGTACTCTTTCCATACCCCAGATCTTCAAATGCTTTACAAAAAAAACCGCCACCTCCGCCTATGTCCAACATTCTCAAATTCTGAGCCGGTTTTAATCCTAAATCATGAAACATTTTTGTTGCAGATTTTTTAACCGTAGGTATGAGTGTCTCATCAAGGAAGTATGCAAACTCATCATAATATTTTTCCAGTGCCTGAGCACTTGGGCAGGGCCATGTCTGCCCTGATCTGCAATTCCGACACTGCCATACCCCATACTCGCCCATACCATAACGAAAAAAACAACTGCCACCACAAAAAACACATTTTAGTAGTTTGGATTTATTTATTTTTTTCTGTAGACCTAAGGACACTGTAGCGTTTCCTGTCAAATTTAAGTTTTCGTAAAACCATCTGCTATATGCAAATCCATATGCTCGGTAATCTTGCCATTATTCTTGTCTCCACTTACAATCCCAACTCCGGCGGATATATTCAAGACCATACCGCAATCATCAGAGGAGTCTTTTATGCCATCAGTCAGCGCCCGGTCGTGGGCTTTCAGTATAACCTCGTATTTGAATCCCTGCGGTGTCTGCACCCTTTTGAGGGTATTCCTGTCCGGGACTTCGGTAACCATACCGGCTTCGGCCACTACCACCGTGTCATCCATATCTATAACAGGCATGGACGCGCCTGTCTCCGTTGCCGCTTCCAGAACATCTTTTATTATACGATCGGTAACAAAGGGTCTGGCGGCATCGTGGATAAGAACATACTCTGTATCCTCCGGGCAGGCCTTCACACCGTTATACGACGACTCCTGGCGGGTCTTGCCTCCAGGAATGATCTTGCACTCTTTTTTCGGTTTTATGCCTTTAACTATATCGGCCATCCTGTCAATATGTTCAGCATGGCAAACTATAATGATCACGTCTATCAGAACACTCTTATCGAACGCTTCTATCGAATGCGCTATAACAGGTTTACCGGCAAGTTCCAAAAATTGTTTGGGCAGTTCCCCTCCCATTCTTTCTCCGGTACCTCCCGCCAGTATTATCCCTACTGTTTTCATCGTATCTCGCATATCGTAGAAAATTAAAAATCAAACTAAGAATCGTCATCCCCGCATGTTCTAAGCGGGGATCTCGTACGAATTATTCCTTTTATGTGATCCCGGATATTCGCCTTCGGCGAATTCCGGGATGACGTCTTGATTCCCGCTGGAGTTTATCCTGTACCGAACTTGTTCTGGTACAGGGCGGGAATGACGTATTCCGTTTTCGCCTCTTGCCTTTCGCCTGTAGCCTATATCAGCAACTGACCCCCATCCAGAAGTTTCCTGCCGTCTACATACATCCGGGGAGATCTTATTACTCCATCCAGATGAAGCGGAACGTCATTCGTCCCGCCGAAAGAAATATCATTACCCACCGCTATATGAACGGTCCCTATCACTTTTTCATCCTCAAGAATATTGCCCGTTACCTCCGCTTTAGGGTTAAGACCTATACCCAACTCGGCAACCTTATACGCGGCTGGACCTACACGATCCAGCCTTTCCTTCACTTTGTCTGCCATCTCTCCTGTTATCTCATATACAAAATCGTCACGCACCTTGAATTTCAAAGGAGAAGACAAAACTCCCAGGTCCGGAAATGAAGCATCAACAACATAGACGCCGTTACAATCCGCCGGAAGAAAAGCTACCTCCCCTTCCGGTAGGTTGCCGAACGCTCCGGGATAGTCAAAGGAACCTCCGTCTTTCCCAAAAAACTGGTTGTGCCCCACGGAAAAGACGATATCCGTACCGAGATCGGTAGTCATCTTCATCTTTTTCGCGTCCTTCAAAATACAATACAGGATGTTGGATTCTCTTTTCAGCTCTACATAATCCACATCAAGACACCTGTTCGCTATCTCTTCCGTTATGGACGGCATAGTCGCTATTCTCGCGCCCTTCGCGGTGGCTTCTCTTCTGGCCAGTGTATGTGTGAGTGATTTTTGCGTGACGAGTATCTGGACGTCATATTCCAGCATCGCCTTTGATATTTTCTCCGGAGGTTCGGTCGCGTGCTCCGCGGTAGGATCCATGACCATGATCTCAGTTTTATTCGTTATGCCGCGGGCATACTCATAAAAAACTTGTCCCAGTGGCTCTTTCAGCGTGTCAGTGACAATAAGACAGGACTCAGCCTTCTTTAGTTTTAAAGAACCTTCGAATACAGCTTTAATGGCATTTTCGCTTATCATAGTTTTAGTATTTCGTTAAACGGTTACGTAATTACAGGACATCAGGTTATTGGGGTATTAGGGACTAGGTTATCAGGACATTGGGACATCAGGGACAAAACTGTTCCGCGCACTTTTCCCCGATTACCCGATTCCCTGATCCCCTGATATCCTACTTCCATTCCCTATTCTCTATTCCCAATTCCCAGAATCCGTTCCCAGTTTACTGTTTACAGTTCTCTACTTTAATAGCCATATCCCGGATGTTATAAGCACCACTCCCGCGATCTTCGCGGCAGTGACGGCTTCCCCGAAAAAGATTATCCCGAGAAGAAAAGTTACAAGAGGAAAACTGCCGGCTATGGGCACTATTCTGGAGACTTCGCCTATCTTCAGGCCGTGATAAAAAAGTATCTGCGCGACAAAACTCGCGAGGAACCCGCTCAATACAAGAACAAATATCGTCTTGGCATCCACCGACTTAATATGATGCGGCCTGACGATAAAAACACTGAGCAGAATGATCCCCATCACTACCCCTAAACAACGATAAAACAAAGCCGTGAACGGTTCGCTTCGCGTGAGTCCCATTTTTTCAAGAAGCGGCACCACTCCCCAAACACAAGCTGCCGCAAACGCCCACATAGAAGCAGTCATTTGTATTATTCCTCCGCCATCTCAGTATTTAGTATGTAGTATTCAGTATTTAGTTTATCGGTTGTGTCTTGGACCCGATACCCGGTACCCGGTACTCGATACCCGGTACCTGTTCACAGTTTCCTGTTCACTAAAACTGTACCTGCGGTACAGTTTTAGCCGATTCCGGAACTTCAAAATATTCTCTCGGCTGATCCAGACCGCGCATGGACGCGAAAAATCCGCCAAATACCGTTCTGCGGTAAGTGTTGAAAGCTTTAACCGAGTTGTTATACCGCATCCTTTCGACAGCTATTCTGTTTTCGGTACCTTCAAGCTGTGACTGAAGGGCCAGAAAGTTCTGGTTAGCCTTCAGGTCGGGATAATTTTCGACCACCAGCAAAAGACGTGAAAGTGCCGATGACATCTGATTAGCCGTTTCCATTTTCTGTTCCCTGGTCGCTGCCTGTCCCCACTGACTGCGCAGTTCGGTCACCTTGGTAAGAAGCCCTGTTTCGTGTGCGGCATACCCTTTTACCGTATTTACCAGATTGGGGATAAGGTCGTTCCTTCTCTGGAGCTGGTTCTCTACCTGAGCCCAGGAGGAATTAACCGATTCATCCAGTCTCACAACATGGTTGAGCCCTCCTATAAACCATCCTCCCGCTATCAGGATCACAAGAACTATCACTCCCGCTATTATCAAACCTGTCTTCATATATTGCCTCCTTGTTTCGCATATGGTATATCGTTAAACGGTTACGTCTATGGAATCGTTAAAGGGTTTTCGGTTACGGTTAAACCGCAACCCTATAACGACAGACGTTTCGCTAGCCGTAACCCTACAACGTAAAACATACAATTCTCTGTTCCCTATTCCCAGTTCCCTGATTTCTGTTCCCTGCTCGCAGCCTACCATCCTCCGGATGCGCCTCCGCCTCCGGACATGCCACCGCCAAAACCTCCGAATCCGCCGCCAAAAGACCCCCGGGACCCGCTGCTCCAATACCCGCCTCCTCCACTCATCAGGAAAAAGACCGATCCGAACCGGACTCCGAAAATAAGCATGAAAAATAAAAGTGTTATAAGGCTGCTTAGCGGTGATCTTTTTTTAGGATGTCTCTGTGAAGTGTAAGCTTTGGATTTAAGATCGAATTCAACCCCGTATTCCCTGCCGATTATACCGGTAAGAGCCGCTACCGCGGAAGCTATTCCCGCGCCGTAATCTCCCTGTTTAAAAGCGGGAACCATAAGCTCATTGATTATCATCTTGCTTTTCAAATCGGTTACCGCCCCCTCCAGGCCATACCCGACTTCGATCCTTACTTTACGGTCCCCCGAGGCGACCAAGATCAACACGCCGTTATCCTTGCCCTTTTTCCCTATACCCCACTTCTGAAAAAGGCCTACCGCGTACTGCTCTATATTGAGAGGTGCGGTGGTCTTGACCGTCACCACCGTCATCTCCACTGTAGTCTGCCTCTCTACCATCGAAAGAAGACCGTTAAGCTGCGCACGGGTATTCGCGGAAATAATGTTCGCGAAATCGTTAACAAATCCGACCGGCCTCAACGTGCGCATATCTTCAGCGACGGAGACTCCCGCGACCAGTACGCATACCAGCAGCGCTGCGATCACAAGTGTATTTCTTTTTAAATGCATAATATTCGCATAGCCTTTTTTTATAGATGTTCCACTTTATCAGCCAGCTTCTCCAGCTCAAGGATAAAATCACCGAGAAAAGTTTCAGCGGTCTTCTCTCCTATCTTTCCGTCGACCCTCTCATCCTTCAAAAGATCCAGAAAAGACGATACGTCGATATCAAAAGTATCCCCTAACGCCATCAGGATCTCTTCCTTCACATCAGGCGGTGTATCCCCCTGTTTAAGTCTTAACATGTTCTGGAAAACCGGCATAAGCGACCGGAACGCGGTCTTGATAAGATTCTCAAGTCCGCGGCGGTTCATTGCCTGTTCCAGATATGCCTGTCTCATGGTAAGCATCTTGCTCTTAAGCTGGAATTCACATTCTCTGCGCATATCGTCCCTGTTTACCGCTATCTCAGAAAGGACATCCTCTCCGAAAAGCAGACATCTTGAGTTCTTCATGGACATGAACTCCATCGGAAACGTATCCAGAGAATCCTTTATATAATGAGGTGTCAGGAAGAGCGGCACGTTTATTTTCTGCTTACGACCTTTTTTTATCACTTTCAGGCCCTTCTTAAGCTTATCGAAAGAAATATCCTTAAGGACTACCGCGACATTTATGTCCGATCTTCTCGGATTATACTCTACCCCCGTAACACTTCCGTACACGAAAATGGACAATATTTCCTCCCCATAAGCTTCTTTTAGATCCGCGACATATGGGTCTATAACTTTCCGAGCGCTTGCGGGCAACTTACTTACATCGTTTATCTCCATCATGACCTCCAGAGTGGCTCTTAATATATTTTTCTCCCCGTCAGGGGGACTGTAACATACAGCATATTTACCATACAAGACACTCTAATGTAAAGTTCAATATCGGTGCCCTGCCTGCCAGGCATAATTCACATGGCATCCTTCTTCTCCCCATTACTCAACGGGGTCATCTTTCCCGGATCAAACCCGTGTTTCCATCTGTAGATGAGAAACAACGCCTTAAAGTCAGCGTGACGGTTAAGGTATACATCTATCAGAATGTGACCGGTCACACCCGCGGCAAGCGGAAATAACCACGGGATAGCCGGAGAAAATATCCACAACAGTATCACTATCTCCCAGGAATGAAAAATGCGGTAGCTTTTACCGGATTTATTGTATTTCCGTTCGAAAAAATCATAAACATTGAACCGTTTTCCAAAATACACAAAGTAGTCCAGAAAATGGTCAACGTCTATAAGTACCCCCCCGACAACTGCCAAAACCGGCCAACACCATCCTCCGCGAAATACATAGAACACCACTGCGAGGATGGCAGATAATACAAGATGGACAACAAGGTCTATTGCTGTCAGTATATGTTCCTTCCTCACTTCAGATCAAGCCCCTGTTCTGATGTTTTCACCCCTACCGGTAGATATCCGATGGCTCCCTGCTACTTCTTCTATAAACTTGCATAAGCGGGCGACTCAATATATAATCATACTATCATAAAATATTTTATTTATCATTTATATTTTAATAAGGAGTAAACAGCTTGAGATCCAACATACGATCATTCTCTCGTTATGCCATACTCATAACTCTTGTACTGTTCCTGGGGACTTCCCTCCCCTCCGTTTCCGGATCACAGGAAAAGACCCTGGTCTTCGCGGGAAACAAACAGTTTGCTCCCTACTCCTACGTATCTGACGGCAAGCCCGCGGGATATTCCGTAGATCTGGTAAAAATACTTTCTGCCACTATCAACAGGAACGTGCGCATAGATCTCATGCCCTGGGACGAGTGTATTTCCCGGCTGAAAAGCAAACAGATCGACGGCCTCATCGGCATCCCGGCTTACAAGGAACGGAAACCCTATACCGACTACACCCGACCCGTAGCTGAAATAGATTTCTCAATATTCGTGGAATCCGCTAACAGATACGTTAATTCCGTGAGATCCCTGGAAGGAACAGTCGTAGCGGTGTACAAGAACAGCCTGATCATAGACGAACTGCATAAAGACAGGCGCATACAAATAATAGAGACCGGTTCCGTCATAGAAGCCCTTTACAAACTCAAAAACCGTGAAGTTACCGCGGTCATAGCCGAAAAGAACGTGGCCCTCTATTACCTTCAGCAAAAAAAGATAAAGGGTCTCAAGATGGTCGGCGCGCCCGTGGGACCTGTGTACCAATACGCGCTGGCGATCTCGAAAGGCAATACGGATCTCCTTAATGAGATAAACCGCGGGATCGAACAGCTTAAGAACAATGGTACGCTTGAAAAACTCGAGAGAAAATGGTTCGGCCTTCAGTTGGTACAGCCTTTCCCCTGGCAGACATTCTCTATGGCTCTCGGCGGTATAATGGGGATACTCCTGATGCTGATGGCGTTCATCTGGGTGGTATCGCTTAATGCTACCGTAAAGGCAAAGACCCGCCAGATACAGCTTATGAGCCAGAAGATGGTCGAAAAGGACAAACTGGCTGTTCTTGGAAAACTTGCCGGACAAATAGCGCATGAACTGCGTACCCCTTTGAGCATCATAAACAACTCTGTTTTCCTCCTCCGAAAAGAAGGATCAAAGGACAAGGAAGTCTTCGAAAAAAGACTGCGTGTGCTCGAGGACAAGGTAAAACTTTCCAGTAATATCCTTGAAAGTATCCTCAGTTACTCTAGGGTAAAAGCGGAGATGGCTACGACCGTTTCTATGAAGGAATGTGTGGAAGAAGTCCTTAAGGACATCGAGTTACCGGACGGCATCAAAATATCCTCTACCATACATGAAGAAGGAAACCTTCGCATATTCATGGATTTTCACCAGCTTTACAGTGTTATACGCAACCTCGCCCTGAACGCCATACAGGCCATGGGCGATGAAGGTAAACTTACGCTGGATGTCTTCTCTTCCGACAACAATATGATGGTCAACGTCCGCATCTGTGATACCGGTCCCGGCATAGCCGAAAGCGCTAAAAACAAGATCTTCAACCTGTTTTACAGCACAAAAATAACGGGAACCGGACTCGGTCTTCCGATATCAAAATCAATAATTGAGGCCAATGACGGCCGGCTCTACCTCGATACTACAAGTAAAGAAGGAACCTGTTTTGTGATACAGTTGCCTTCCACTAAGATGCTCTCAAAATGATAAAAAAAACCGTCCCCAAAATACTCCTTGTAGACGATGATAAGGACATGTGTGAGTCTCTCGCTGATGTTATTACGCTGGATTCCAACTATAGCGTAAGTTACACCATCGACCCTCTCCAGGCCATTGACCTCATTAAAAAAGAAGAGTTTACTCTCATCATCGTCGACTATAAGATGCCCGGCATGAGCGGCATCGAACTGCTGCAGAACATCAAAAAGATCCGTCCCGAAGTCACCGTCTTCATGCTGACCGCTTTTATCTCAAATGAGCTCATCGAGCAGGCCAAGACCGAAGGCGCCCAGAAAGTACTTTCAAAGTTCATCTGGCCGGATGAGATCATCAAGCATATAAAAGAAGTCGTTACCTGAGGATATCCTCTTTATCCTGATAGATCAGCATTTTACCTCTTGAAAATTCCTTCCAAATATGCTATCGTGTCCTCGGTTTTAGTCTGTATTGCTTATAATACTCACATAGAAAAAAAGGAGTTTACCAATGATAATAATACCGATATTAGGCCTGGTCGGCATGGTGTTCGCTTTGATCACCTTCCTGGCCATCCTGAAAAAGCCCGAGGGCATGGACAAAATGCGTGACATCTCATATGAAGTCCACAAGGGAGCTATGACCTTCCTGCGCAACGAATACACGATAATCCTTATATTCGTCGTTGTTATGTTCGGAATAATCGCAAAATTTCTGTCACTTCCAACAGGTATAGCATACGCGTCGGGTGCCTTCTGTTCTATGCTGGCAGGATTCATCGGTATGAAAGCGGCAACCCGTTCAAGTGCGAGGACCTGCGAAGCCGCCAGAGCGCACGGAGCTGCGGACGCTCTTTGTGTGGCTTTTAAAGGCGGTTCGGTTATGGGCATCACCGTAGCCTCCCTTGGTGTGCTGGGAATAGGCATCTGGTTCATGATAACCAAAGATACCGCCATAATAACAGGTTTCGCTCTCGGCGCCAGTTCGATAGCTCTTTTCGCGCGCGTTGGAGGCGGTATATTCACAAAAGCGGCCGATATGGGCTCTGACCTCGTAGGTAAGATAGAAGCGGGTATCCCTGAAGATGACCCCCGCAACCCGGGTGTGATCGCTGATAACGTCGGAGATAATGTCGGGGACACCGCGGGAATGGGCGCGGACCTTTTCGAATCATATGTGGGTTCCGTAATAGCAACAATGGCAATAGGCTCTTTGCTGGCTAACCCGCTGGCAGCGATGTCCTTCCCCATCATACTCATAACCATAGGGCTGGTAGCTTCGATGGTCGGCGTACTGTCGATAGATCTTCTGAAAAACCTTAACGCCCCGACAGCTCTCAGGAATTCCACACTGATCTCGTCGGTGCTTTTCCTTGCCGGAGCTTTTGTGACTTCGAAAATGATGTTCGGCGGAATCAACCAGTTCTGGGCTATACTCGCCGGTCTTGGTGGAGGTCTTCTCATAGGTTTTGAAAGCGAATATTACACATCAGGCAAACCTATCAAAGAGATAGCCGAAAGCTGCAAATCCGGTCCGGCAACGACTATCGTATCCGGACTCGCTATAGGTTTTGAAAGCACTATACTTCCGGTACTGACCCTTTGCGTGGCTATACTCGCCTCTTATCATTTCGCGGGTCTCTACGGCATAGGCCTGGCCGCTGTCGGAATGCTCTGCACAATAGGTATAGTCATGTCAACAGATTCATACGGCCCCATCGCGGATAACGCCGGTGGAATAGCGGAAATGGCTGGACTAGACAAAGAGGTACGCCAGATAACCGATAAGCTTGATTCTCTCGGAAATACGACTGCCGCGATAGGAAAAGGATTCGCTATCGGAAGTGCCGCTCTTACCGCACTTGCACTTTTCGCGGCATTTCAAAAAGTAACGGGTATCCAGGCCATAGACCTCATAAAACCAAGGCCTGTTGTAGGCCTTTTTATAGGTGCGCTTGTCCCCTTCTCGATCGCCGCTATGACGCTTAAAGCGGTGGGACGATCCGCTGATAAACTGGTACAGGAGATCAGGCGCCAGTTCCGTGAGATCAAAGGCCTTCTTGCCGGAGAAGCTAAACCGGACACACAGACCTGTATAGACATCGCCACAAAAAGCGCTCTGAGAGAGATGGTGCTCCCCGGGATCGTAGCCATAGTCTCTCCCGCGCTTGTAGGCACAATACTCGGCGTTGAAGCTCTCGGCGGATTCCTCGCCGGAGCCACTGTCACCGGTGTTCTTCTTGGGATCATGATGGCAAACGGCGGCGGCGCGTGGGATAACGCGAAAAAATGGATCGAGGAAGGCAATCTTGGTGGAAAAGGCACAGACATACATCAGGCCGCCGTGGTCGGCGATACAGTCGGCGACCCTTTCAAGGATACGACAGGTCCCGCTATGAATATTCTGATAAAACTTATGGGCATGGTATCCCTGGTTTTCGGCGGGGTGTTCCTCTCGCTCAATGAATGGTTCATAGGATTATTTTAATTGTTACAAAACAGGAGAGCTAATATGGATCTGGATAATGTAATTCGCAAAGTGCCGGACTTCCCCAAACCGGGAATACTGTTTTATGACGTAACCAGCATTTTCACCGACCCCAAAGCGTTCGAGTATGTCCTGGACAAAATGGACGAGGTGTACAAAGACATCCAGATAGACGGCATCATAGCTATAGAGAGCAGGGGATTCCTTTTGGGATCCCCTTTCGCTCTCAAGAGATCTCTTCCCTTGGTATTGGCAAGAAAAAGCGGCAAGCTTCCGGGGGATACGGTCAAAAAAGCCTATTCACTGGAATACGGTGAAGAGATCCTTGAAATACACACAGCAGACCTTACTCCCGGTAAAAAATGGCTGATAGTAGACGATCTTATCGCCACAGGCGGTACCCTTGAAGCGGTAGCGCTTATGGTCGAAGGTCAGGGAGCCGAGGTCGCGGGCATATTTTCTATTATAGGACTCCCCTTCCTTAACTACATGGAAAAGATCGAGCAATACTCCCCCACTACTCTAATAGATTATCAAGGCGAATAAATATAACCTGGCAGAAACTAACCAGGTTATATTTGCAAGAGTAGTGAACTGTAAACTGTAAACGGTAAACAGAACACTCCTCTAATTTAACAGCAAATTTAAAAGCTACTAAATGTCTCACTGTTCACAGTTCCCTGTTTACAGTTTACTATTCAAGGTTATAAATGAGGGGGGGGGTATCGGTTGACGGACGACAGTCCACTGACACCTCTTACTTAAATCCAAATGTCAAAATCCAAATGACAAATGAAATCCAAATAACTAAATCCAAAAGTAGCGTGCCTTTTAGATTTTGGATTTTTTAGATTATTTTGGATTTTGGGCTTTGGATTTTAGATTTACACTCTGTGGTGTTTACTAGAGGGTTAGTCTTTCGCGGGGCCGAGGACGTCAATCACCGCGTCGCGGATCTGTTTGTCAGCGGCTATGTCGTCATATGAGAATATGACGATTCCCGGGGGATCTATTTTAGCGGAAATCTCCAGTTCTTCGCGAAACAGCTCGGGACGGTCTTTCAAGAGATACGCTCCGACGCCTATCTGGACCTTATCTTTCACGTCAGGCATCATAAGCGACAAAGCGTTGATATCAAAAAGCCGTGGATCATCTGTATAATCCATCGCGACTACATAATTTATGTATCCCTCTTTTATCCAGAGCGTCCAGTCCTGGAAAGTCGTCAGATATGTCATATCGGCCGACGCTATGATCGTGCAGGAGATCTTCAGTGACGGCGCTAAGCCCCGAGCCTTCTCTGATAATTCGCGTACCGTAGCTGTAACCTGTTCACGCCGCCAGTTATCCCATTTCTGGAAATTCTCCCGGGAGTTACCCATTTTCTTGACGTCGAGACCGGTTTTTGCCTTAAAGCTACTGACATTCTTCTCGCCGTAACCGTAGCTGATGCCATGCGAGTTGAACCGCGATCCCGGAACAAAAGGAACAACGCGCGGATACCTTATATAATCCAGATGCAGCCCCGCCAGTCTGGGATACTTTTTGATAAGTTCCTCCGTTATCGATCCGAAATAATCCCTTACCCTCTTATCTCCGGGTTCAAGAAATATCTGCTTTTCCCGAATATAATAACCGTCAAGATCATCAGGGTTTTTATCCGCGAAAGCGGAACGGCCATGCTGATCTACCGTTATAACACCCTTCCCTAGCTTTTTTATGATATCGGCGTTTTTGTTCTGGGATACACTAAGGACGTTTATCCAAGCGTGCAGCGAGATATCATTCATTGTCGCTTTTCGGATGAGATATTTAACAGGGTCCCTCCCGCATGAAGCGACCATCTTTTTATAAGGAGTACTGTCGGCTATATCGGAGTCATAATAAGCTTTACCGGCGCGATAGACCTGTATATATATATCATTTACCCCCGTGCTCTTACACGTCTCTATAAGCCGGTCTATGCTTTCTGTAGAATAGAGCACCTCTTCGGGGGAAAACACCGTTATCCAGACACCTAAACGCGGTGAAGTAGTTTTATCAGCAGGCTGAGCCTGACATGATAGAGATACGAAAAAGGAAAGAATGAGTATACAGGTAATAAAGAAGCGTTTGCTTTTCTGCATGATAGTATAGTTATAGTATGGAGGGAGCACGATGTCAAGAATTAGCGTGAACAGTGAACGAAAGAAGGATATCAGGAAATCGGGAGATCAGGAATTAGATGCTGGATGCTGGATTCTAGATGCTCGTAGGAACAGGGCATCAGGGGATCTGGGGATTAGGGACTAGGATATCGGGATATCAGGGACGAACTCGGATTACGTTACAGGGTTACGGCTATCGAATCGTATAGC
>JAVCCB010000063.1 GCA_030765685.1 Candidatus Tantalella remota
AGCTGGGTTCAGAACGTCGCGAGACAGTTCGGTCTCTATCTGCCATGGGCGTAGGATATTTGAAGGGATCAATCCCTAGTACGAGAGGACCGGGATTGACGAACCTCTGGTGTTCCAGTTATCGTGCCAACGGTATTAGCTGGGTAGCTAAGTTCGGAAAGGATAAGCGCTGAAAGCATCTAAGCGCCAAGCCCCCCCCCAGAATGGATATCCCCATCAGGCACCTTGTAGACTACGAGGTTGATAGGTTCCAAGTGTAAGGTTTGTAAGGACTTCAGCTTAGGAATACTAATATGCCGATCGGCTTGACCTTAAAATATTTCTCATGAGGTATCATTTATCACGTATGTCGAATTGTTCTTTTAAAGTTTGCTTCGCAAAATTTTTGGAGTGCTTTTGCAGAGGGGGAAACACCCGTTCCCTTTCCGAATACGGCAGTTAAGCCCCTCGTGGTCGATGGTACTACGCTGGCAACGGCGCGGGAGAGTAGAACAGCGCTCCATTTAAATAGAAAACCCGAAGGTAACCCCTTCGGGTTTTTTTATTGTCTAGATAATAGTAAGGAAGGAGCATCCCTTGCTCAGACAGATTTTCCTTCGGGAAAACCAGGCAGGGGTATCCCGTGCTCAAACATGCTTTAACCTCGCTTCGCTCCGTTAAAGAACTGCGCGCGGGACACCCCGTGCCTGGTTTCTAACGCGTATAAACTCGCCGGGGCATCCATCACCCATGTTGCCTTGCCGCACAGTTCATCAAAATAAAAAACGTCATTGCGAGAAGCGAAGCGACGAAGCAACCTCCACAAATAATATCAAACCAGCGCCATGATCCCTAGCGCCGTCACCTCTGTTTGCATGGGTAAAGCTATGTTGTCGCCTGCGGCGACGTGAGGAGGGGGCTTTGCCCTTAAATTAAAAAAAACAGCAGTAGTAGTTCATGTGGGTATGTGGGAAGCTGTGCATTTCCACATACCCACATGATGAGAGAGCGACTGCCTCCTAAACAGTTTTCAGCCATTTTCTCCGCGCACATATTACAGGTAGATTTTGACTTTATCGGGTAGTATGCCGTTACCAGGCACTTTATTCCTACCACCAGGACGATAAAGACTATCATTAGTAAGATTATCTGTATGAATAATTTTCCGCGCATAACTTCCTCCCTTTTTTTCTAGTAAATAGTGCGAAAGCGCGGTATACAAGCGTCCCGGTCTTTCCGGATTGACTATTTACCCTGTAGGAGTAAAATGAATGGGTAGATGATGTAATATGTCTGTGTCACCAAAAGGGAGGTCCCTGTGAAAGTCACAAGAAACTTCACTCTCGTCATCCTTACCCTTCTTATTTTCATTTTTCAATCTGTATGTCTTTTGCCGCCGTACGCGTATGCCACGTCCAGTCCGGGTCACGGAGACGGTGGCGGAGATCGGGGGCACAACGACGGCGGAGGCGGCTGGGGAGCTACTGCTGTTGGTATGGGTGTGCTTGGAGCGGCGGCTACCGCCTCGCGGCATCGGCAGAGGAAGAGAGCAGCTACCAGGGTGACCAGCACTTCATCGTACAATCCCGAAAGCGGAATAACAACGACTTCACAGCTTAATCCTGACGGATCCCGTACTATGACAAGAACCGATAATAACGGCAACGTCCTTTCTAAGGATGTGATACCGCCCAGAGGCCCGCGTCCCGCGTCGGCCACTTCCAAGAACACTGAAACGGGTGTTAAGACGACATCTGTGGGTAAGCCGGATGAATCGCATATGAACACGACGACTGACTCGGTTGGGAACGTTATCTCGCAGGAAAATAGGTAGCAAGCAGTTATCAGTCATCAATTATCAGTTATCAGTGATCGATCAAGGGAAAAAGGAAAAAGTAAAAAGGAAAAAATATTGGAAGGGTTTTTTATCTTAACCGTAACCTGAATCATACAAGGGAAGAATCGTTTGGAGGGATATGCGGTTAGGAGAACAAAATCTTGCCTTACTGGAGGGGTATGCTACACTTTGATATAGATAGTAAAATTCGTTCTTTATTTTTGATAAGGGTACAACCTGTGAAAGCAGGTGCCACAAAGCTCGAGAGCCTAAAGCCGTATGGCTATGGTAGTCAGCTACCGGAAATGAATTGAAAACCACAGTTTCCGAGCTGTGGTTTTTGTTGTATAATAACGGTGTAATGCAATACTAACGAGAGGGGGAGAAATGAAAGTTTTAGCTATTATGTTGGTCGCCTTTATGGCGCTTTCTACGGTAACATGTTTTGCCGTCGAAAGAGAAGACCCGATCACGGGTTCGGTAAAAACCGTCGGAAGAGCTGCTAAGGGTACTGTCGAAACGGCAGTGAGCCCTGTGGTGGCTATCGGAAGAGGAGAGCCGGAAAAAGTAATTACGGATCCTTTGAACAAAGGCGGAAAAACCGTGTATGACGCGACAGTGGACACGGGCAAGACTGTTACTATGCAGAAAGTCGATAGTATCGACTAATAGGGGACGCCCCGTAAGGGGCCTGTATAGTTGAAACAGTCTTAAAAGTAAGAAGTTTGATTAGACGGGGGCGTCTTTTATTGAGGAACATGTGTTTCTCTGTGAAAGATGTCCCCCTTTTTCTTTATGGGTTGTTTATCCAAAGAAAGGGATAGTCATGACGAAGAAATTTATTGTATTACCGGTGTTGGTGTTATTTTTAATGTGCCTTATACCGCAGTTCGCCCAGGCTGACGGTGGTTATAAAGGCGGGGGCGGGTATCACCAGAAAGGATTAGACAGTAAGATCCTTTATAAAGCCAAATTCATGCTCAAGAACCAGGATGAGCTGGGGCTTTCGGCAGAACAGGTCAAAAAAATAAAAGAAGTCAAGATCGCCGTTAAAAAAGACACGGTTAAAAGGAATGCCGAGATAGAACTTATCAAGATAGATATCAAGGCAAAAATGTACGATGACAAGCTCGATGTAGCAGGAATAGACAAGCTTATCGATAAGAAATATGATCTGAAAAAGGCGAAGGCAAAAGCACTGGTCCAGACGTGCTCGGATATGAGAGATATCCTGACGGAAGATCAGATGAAAGAATTCAAAGCGATGTGTCGCAAATCGTGTAAGAAGTAGCGAGTAGTAAACAGATCTAGGGAAGGTTGAGGGTTGAGACGTCATCCCCGTACGCGACCGAGGGGCGAAGGTCCCCGAGGAAGTGCCGAATGCCAGAGGGCTTCGGCCTTTAAACGGGGAATATTTAAATACGTCATCCCCGCATGCTCTAAGCGGGGATCCAATAATAATATTATTCCTATTTGATTCCCGCTTCCGCGGGAATGACGTTTGTGATCCCGGATATTCCTTGCCTGGCTCGGGATTCCGGGATGACGATTTACCCCTTAACCTTTAACCTTGTATTGTGGACCAAGAGTACCCGCCCCAACCTTCCATTTACAACTTACCCAAACAGAGATACAATATAATCAGCTAGAGAGATCATGAAATTATTAGTTACATTTCTACTTATAGGCATGATAATGACCAACGGACAGGCTGAAGACAGATACGAGAAAGCGACGTTCGCCGGAGGATGTTTCTGGTGCATGGAGGGACCCTTTGAAGAACTCGATGGCGTTCAGGACGTTGTGTCCGGATACACCGGAGGGGAAGTTGAATTTCCTACTTATGAGAGGGTGTCGACAGGCATGACCGGCCATGCGGAGGCAGTGCAGGTCACATATGATCCTTCAAAAGTGTCTTATCCGGAGCTTTTGGAGGTGTTCTGGAGACAGGTCGATCCTACGGATGCTTCAGGCCAGTTTGCCGATAAGGGTTCACAGTACAGGACGGCCATCTTTTACCACAATAAAGAACAGAAGACTCTTGCCGAGAAGTCAAAGGACGACCTCGAAAAGTCAGGTAAATTCGCCGCGCTTTTGGTCACGGAGATGATTTCGGCCGGAGAATTCTATCGTGCGGAAGATTACCATCAGGACTACTATAAGAATTTTTCCGGCGATTACAAGAAGTACAAAAAAGGATCCGGAAGGGAGAGGTTTCTCGACGAGACCTGGGGGAACGCGAAGACCTACAAAAAACTTTCCGCGGAAGAATTGAAAGAAAAACTGACCCCCTTACAGTACAAGGTCACGCAGAAGAACGGTACCGAACGGGCTTTCAAAAATGAGTATTGGGATAATAAAGAAGAAGGTATATATGTGGATGTTGTTTCAGGGGAACCGCTGTTCAGTTCTGCGGATAAATACACATCAGGTACCGGCTGGCCGAGTTTTACGAAACCGCTGGAAGGCGGGAACATCGTTGTTAAGGAAGACAGGAGTCTTTTTACGATAAGGATGGAAGTGCGGAGCAAACACGCGGACTCGCATCTGGGACATATCTTTGACGACGGTCCCGGACCTGCTGGCCTAAGGTACTGCCTGAACTCCGCTGCGTTCAGATTTATACCAAAGGAAGACCTAGATAAAGAGGGGTATTCTGAATATAAGGAACTTTTTAAGTAAGAGAGGTGGTTATGTCTGAAGAATCAAAAAAAGCCCTAGAAGAATGGTGGAAGCTGGCGGATGAAGTCAATCGTATCTCCAGGATGAAACCGTTAAGCCCGGGAGGGCCTGTACCCACGCACACTAAAGAAGAGATCTCGAGAATGCTGCAGCTTTGCGAGGAAGAGAAGAAAGCTCTCCAAAGATATCTGGATAGCATCGAAAATAAATAAAAGCGAGGTTGAGATGAAGAAGATCATGATCATTTTGCTCATGCTGAGTTTGATGGTCTCTGTGCACGCGCAGGAAGCGGAAAAAAGTGATGAAAGCATGGATTCCCTGATGTCCGTGATAGTCACAGACGATGCGTCTATCAGGGAGGAAGCTGTGCAGCTGGGGATACCCGTGTCACAGCAGAAAAAATTTGTGTACGACATGAGAGAGATAAATAAACAATATCAGCAGGGATCCCTGACTCGTACGGAGTATATCGGGGCGAAGCGCTCGCTGATCGAGAACTCGAGATAGGAGCATCGCGGTTTGCAGAGCACAATTAAAGTAAAAAGTAAAAAGGATAAAGGAAAAAAGAAAGGTTTCTTGTTGGATATACAGGCCCTCCTAGTTACTTCTTCCCTTTTCCTTTAACTGGTATCTGATGACTGGTCACTGATCACTGGTCACTGATTACAGTGTACAGTGACCCCTTTAAAGGTTACAATAATATCCGAATTTGCCGTTAATATTACAACGACCGTGACATAGCAGGTAACAGGGAATGATGAATTTAAGAAGAACAGTTAGTGTTATTATACTGGCAGGCCTTATTTTCTTTAATGCCGGCAATGCCGGTGCGGAGGAAAAGGAAGAGCCGAAGAAGATCTCGATAAAACACGGCATGTACGAGAAAAGCGTTAATAAGAGATTCGGGGATCCGTTGTTGGTACAGGAAATAAAAGATAAGTTCTGGCCGATACCGAAAAAACGGGCTCTTTATGAGATAGGCGAATCGGATTACATGATACTTTATTTCTTTTCCGGAAGGATAAATAAAATAACCATTCTCAGCGACATGGACCGGGAACAGGCAGTAGAGATGTTTAGCACGATGGCCCCCGGAGTATAAACCAGACAAGAGGAGAGTACAGTCAGATGGCAAGAGCATGCCCTACAGTTAATTTTAGTGTGGATGAAAAAACAGCGAGGATCGGAGCCTTTTTTACACTTATTTTGATGCTGGTTTTCATCTTCACGCCATGGAAATGGATCATTTTTGTTCTTGCGGCCGATTTTTTTCTCCGCGTTTTTCTTAAGGGTAAAGGAAACCCCTTAGCGGTGTTAAACCGCAGAATGGCCAAAGCGCTTGAGCTGGAGCCTTCGCTGGTCAATGCCGGCCCTAAGCTGTTCGCTGCCAGGATCGGGTTTATCTGCTGCGTACTCATCGCGATATTGTATATCGCGGATCTTATGACGGTAGCATACGCGCTGAGTGTCATGATAGCCTTATTCGCTTCTCTTGAATCTTTCCTCGGATACTGTGTGGGCTGCAGGCTTTATTCTCTGATACCCAGAAAGACGTAATATGAATAGATACCTCGTTACTATTTTGGTTGTATGTTCTTTTCTGCTCCTGGCGTGCGGTTGTGGGGAACAAGGGGCCGATGAGCCGGGAGTCGTCGAGTATGTCACGGGAAAAGAGCAGATCAAGACATATGAAAAAGCGGGAGTGAAGATCGATGAGATAAACAGGACTTTAAAAGAAAGATACAGGGAGACAGACTGACGGAGGTGGTACAAGTGGATCAGGAAATAATAAAAGAACTGGAAGAAAAACTTAAAGTGCTTCATGGGGATCTTGGAAGCGAGCTTAAGGCTCACACGGACGAGCTTAAGGAAGGTATGAGCCAGAATACTTTGGACGCTTTATCGATGAGGGAAGAGGACGATGTAGTAGAGGAAGAAGAGCGCCTGGAAGGAAGAGAGCTAAGCCTTGTAGAGGACGCTCTTGGGAGGATAGCCGAGGGTACTTACGGAAAATGCTGTGATTGCGGCGATGACATAAATGTAGAGAGGCTCAGGGCTGTGCCTTACGCTAAATATTGTGTGCCCTGCCAGTCTAATCGGGAAAAATGATAAAACGTATTTTGATAGGAGCGGCTATAGGCGCGGCTATAGGGTTTGGCGCCAATTATTTGTGTTACCTCACGGGCGGAACCTGCCTTCTGATGAATGATAAGCTGACATCAGTACTTTTGGGAATGTTCGTCGGTGGGCTGGTGGGCTCTGTTTTGGGTAATGAGTGACATTTTCGTCAAAAAGTACAAAACCTTGCAGTTAGACGATATTTTTATTGACAAAATAAGAAAATATAGTACAATAATAAGTACGTAGGTAGCAAATAATACCACTTATGTGTGAGGTAGAATAAAGGAATAGCAGTCTTAGACCACAAGGTTAGAGATTAATGCCTTGTGGTTTTTTTTATAACTACCGTATATTTGCTATAATTTTTGTAAAAAGGAGGTTAGGAAAATGGTAAAAGGAACAGTAAAATGGTTCAATAACCAGAAGGGTTATGGATTTATTACTCCCGAGTCGGGCAATGACGTATTTTGTCATCACAGCGCGATACAGGGCGAAGGCTACAAGTCTTTAGAAGAAGGTCAGGCCGTTGAATTTGATATTCAGCAGGGTCAGAAGGGCGAAGAAGCTGTTAACGTAGTAAAGATGTAACGTTCAAACGAAAAAAAAGGCTCGATGGTGAAAATCATCGGGCTTTTTTTTTGTCTAAGCTAGATGCTGGATACTAGATTCTGGATCCTTGTTAAAGAACTAGCATTGAGCATCTAGCATCGAGTATCTGATTTGCGATCTGTGTCCGACTAACCTCTTATTTACAATTTCCCCGAACAACGCTACAATACATTGAACATAAACACGGAGGTATTCTATGTGCAAAGGCATTATATCAGCAGTACTCATACTTGGTATCCTGATGGCCTGTTCCACCGCTTTCGCGGATGACGAGTATATGACCGATTCCGGAGAGATAGGGGAAGTCTCTGATGGTGAGATAATGACCGATTCCGGACAGCTGGAAGAAGTCGGTGATGCCGGTGAGTATATGACGGATTCTGGAGAGATCCGGGATACGTCTAGTTTATAGTGTTGAAAGGATATTAGGAACATTGTGAGCTGTAAACGGTAAACAGTGAACAGAAACGAATAACAGAAAGGATCACGATATGGCTAAAGCATCAGCTCGCCACATTCTGGTGGCATCAAAAGAGACCTGTGAAGAACTTAAGTCCCGCATTGAGTCGGGAGATGATTTTGCAAAGATAGCCGCTGAGCATTCCCAGTGTCCGTCGGGCAAAGAGGGAGGCGCTCTCGGAGAGTTTTCTCCCGGACAAATGGTGTCGGAATTTGACCAGGTAGTTTTCAGCGCGGAAGTCGGGAAGGTCCACGGCCCTGTAAAAACGGATTTTGGTTATCATCTTATAGAGATCACGGATAGGGCAGATTAGGTCTTAGGTCTTGGGTGTTAGGACGCAACCCAAGACCCAATACCAAGGAGCCAAGACTTGGTCCTGATATCTGAGATCTACGATCTGTGATCTGTCATCTGTATTTTTTTTGTTTCCAAAAACATAAAACTTGTGTAGAATAACAACATGATACCTTTTATAAATCTGCCAGTAAAGATAGTAAAGCTTTTTACCGCGAATGTATCCGAAAGCGAAGTCGCCGCGGGTGTATGTATGGGTCTTTTTCTCGGATTCATACCTCTTAACGGTCCCATGGCGATAATGCTTTTCGCGCTGTTCTTCCTTTTTAAGATAAACAGGCTCGCCACGATGCTTGTCCTGCCTTTCTTCAAATTGTTATATATCCTCGGAGTGAGCGTTCTCGCCGATAAGATAGGTGGTGTGCTCCTCATAGACATGAAGTTCCTTGCTATCTTGTGGAATTTTCTTACGTCGTTGCCGATCGTCGCGTATCTTGATCTGGGCAATACGCTGGTAACGGGAGGACTTACCATTTCAATAATATTGACCGTGCCGGTATACATAGGTGCTAAAAAAGGTATCGTTGTTCTCAGGGAAAAGTATTTCGACAGGATAAAGAATTCGGCCTTTGTAAAAGGGTTTTTAAAAATGCCGATCATCAGTCAAATAGTAGCGTTTGTCGGAAAGGTTAACCAGAGCTAAAAATGAAAGTTATAAATACTAAAGGAATAATTATTTTTGTAGCAATACTGCTGGTGTTCCAGTTCGCGGTAGGTATGGTAATATCGCCCCTGGTCGGTAAGGCAATCGTTACCGCGCTTAACAAGACGGTAGATACCAAGATCACCGTGGGAAGCGTTAACGTGTGGCCGCTGACACTGGGCGTATCGATGAAGGATCTTAAGGTGTTCGACCCGGATAACCAGGACCAGAGGATGGTCGGAGTGAAGAAGGCGTCGATGCGTATAAGCCTTTGGGGACTTCTCTGCAAGAGGCTCACTATCTCAAGTATAGGCCTTTACGGGGCGGACATAACTCTCCGGGGCGAACCTGATGGCAGCTTTAATATCCAGAAAATAGTGAAACCTTCTGAAGCGGAAGGGGCGGCGGCTAAAAAAGGTTCCGTCTTCGACCGTTTCAAAAAAGGGCAGGACTGGTTTTCCCGTATTTACGATATGGTCAAGAACAGATCAGAGAAGGATAAAGAGGAAGAGGCCGAAGATAAAAAGGCCCCCAAGCCCGCGATCCAGACTAAGGTAATTGAGTTGCCCCGAGGCAGACGTGTCTTGTTCGAAGCCACAAAGGGAGGTTACCTTTTCGAGATACGGAGCCTTGTGGTGAAGGACGCTCGAATCAAACTGGAGGCGCAGGGAGGCAGGTCTATTACAATAGAGAAGGCGAATATCAGCCTCAAAGGGCTTGGAGTAGATCCGGTCAAGGGCGCCAGGATAAACGCTATCGGAGTAAAAGGCCGACTTGTAAGTGAAGACAACCCGGCCGGTGATTTTTCACTGTCATACACCTACAGCGAAAATAGGGGAAGTGATAATGTTGATATAGATCTATCCGCCAGGAAAGTGGATCTAGCGGCGATGTCGTTCATATATGAGGATTCGCTCCCTGTCGACGTAAAGAAGGGGCTTTTGACAATAAGATCAAGGACGTCCATAAGGGGAGAGGATCTTAACTCGAAGAACGCCCTAACCCTCACAGGCCAGGAGCTGGCACCAGGTTCCGGCGGGGTCAGTCCGTTCAGCATAGTTCCGATGCCGATGCTGTGTAATGCTATGAACCAGGTGGATCCCCTGAAACTTGATTTTACTATTACCGGAACTCTTGACGATCCGCAGTTCGGGGGATTCCAGGATTCTCTTATGAACATAATTAAACCGTACATAGGCAATATAGCCGAACAGCAGGGTAAAAAACTTATGGACGGGTTCCTCAAGAAAGAGACTGGTACCTCGGGCGCCGCAGCCGCGGAAGATGAGAATACCGCCAACCAGACAGTCGATGCCATCAAATCACTTTTCAAGAAAGACGAATAAGTCCTCTCCAATTTGGTGGGCCCTAACCAGCGGCCTAAAACAAGCTCTTAAATGACAAATGTCAAAATTCAAATGACAAATGAAATCCAAATGTCAAAATCCTAAATAGCTACTTTGGGTTTTGGATTTTGAGCTTCCTTTGGGTTTTGGGCTTAGGATTTTGGATTTCCAGTTAAGGTGTAACCCCAAAAGCAAGCACTACATTACCCTAACACGCCAATTTACCTCATAACCATTGACAAAAGGGGCTAGATTAATATAATAACCATATTGTATTAAATATGGCTTTCCTTAGCTGTCTTCACAAGACAATGAAAACCACGGACTAAAAATTCCGCAATTTCAAGAAGGAGGTATCAAGTGGCCGGTACGACGAAAGATATCCGAAATGTAGTATTATTATCCCATTCAGGGTGTGGCAAGACCACCCTATGCGAGAATCTCCTGTTCAAAGGAGGAACAATATCCAAAAAAGGCAGCGTAGATGCCGGGACGAGCGTCTCGGACTACAGTTCCGATGAAAAGGAACGTAAAAATTCCATAAACCTTTCAGTGTCTTCTTATGAAGCTGACGGCGTAAAGGTCAATGTTCTTGATGCGCCGGGGTTCCTTGACTATATAGGCGAAGTTGCTGCCGGAGTCAACGCGGCCGATGCCGCTATTATGGTGGTGGATGCCGTGAGCGGCGTACAGGTCGGGACTACCAAGTTCTGGAAACTGGCGCAGGAAGCGTCCCTTCCGGGCATTATCATCGTAAATAAGATGGACAAGGATAACGCCAATTTTGTAAAAGTTCTTGAAGGGATCAAAAAAAGTCTCGGTAAGAACTGCATTACCCTTTGTTATCCAAACGGAAAAGGTGTGGCTTTTACCGGCGTTGCTAATCTTCTTACACAGGAGGGCCTCGATAAGCTTGAGGGGGACGCCAAGTCCGAAGCTGACAGTCTTTCCGGAGAGATGATAGAAGGTGTGGCTGAATCAGACGATGCTCTTCTTGAAAAGTATCTGGAGGAAGGCGAACTTTCTCCGGAGGAACTCAATAAGGCTTTCAGAGCCGGTGTTATCTCAGGTAAGATCATCCCTGTTATTGCCGCTTCGATGGAAAAGGGCATAGGCGTGGACGAGATAATGTCTGTAATAAAGAGCTACATGCCTTCTCCCGAGGATCGTCCGGCTATTGAAGCGGAAGTGCCGGGTGCCGAAGGCGACGCGGCGATGAAAGAAGTGGAACCGAAAAGTGACGGTACGTTTTCCGCGCAGGTATTTAAGACTATCTCGGATCCTTACGCGGGGCAGATAACCATGTTTCGCGTTCGCTCGGGAAAGGCTTCTACGAACCTAGCGTTCAAGAACACCTCGACCGGGACTCCCGAGAAGTTCGGTCCACTGTTCTACATGAAAGGCAAAGACCAGATACCTGTAGATTCGGTCATAGCCGGAGATATCGTATCTGTGGCTAAACTTAAGAATACCAATACAGGGGACACGCTCTCCGATGATAAGGCCCGGGTAAAGTTCAAAAATGTTAAATTCCCGGAACCTGCCATAAGTTTTTCGATAACTCCCAAAAGCCGCTCAGACGAAGATAAAATATCGGGTGTTCTCGCAAAACTTGTAGCGGAGGACCCGACGTTCCAGATGCTGCTTGATGAACAGACCCACGAACTGGTCGTCTCAGGTATGGGTGAGATGCACCTTAAGACGATGCTCAACAGGATGAAGACCAGATACGGGGTAGAGGTTGAGATCGGGACCCCGAAGGTGGCTTACAAAGAGACAATTACTGCTAACGGTGACGCTAAGTACAGGCATAAAAAACAGTCGGGAGGCGCCGGACAGTTTGCGGAAGTGTGGATGAGAATAGAGCCGATGGAGCGTGGCGAAGGGTTTGAGTTCGTCGATGAGGTCGTCGGTGGAGCTATACCGAAACAGCTGATAGGAAGCTGCGAGAAGGGGATACTGAGCGCGCTTAAGTCAGGGAAAATAGCTGGATATCCCGTTGTGGACGTAAAAGTTATTGTTTATGACGGTAAGACGCATCCGGTAGATTCCAAGGATATAGCGTTTCAGATCGCCGCGGCGCACGCGTTCAGCGAATCTTTCGAAAAAGCGAAACCAACGCTTCTCGAACCGGTAATGCATGTGGAACTCACCGTTCCGGAAGAGAACATGGGAGATATCACAGGGTCCTTAAGTTCACGCCGGGGAAGAGTGCAGGGTATGGATACTGAAGGCGGCATGCAGGTCGTCAAAGCGCAGATACCGCTCGAAGAGATGTACAAATATGCTAATGAGCTCAAGTCCCTGACCGCCGGGAGAGCCACTTACACTATGACGTTCTCTCATTATGATCCGGTCCCAGGTAACGTGGCCCAGAAAATAATCGCCGCAAACAAGAAAGATCATAAGGAAGAAGAATAATACAGTTAGTAGTTAGTAGTTGGTAGTTAGTAGAGTTCATGATCCAAACTATGAACAACCAACTACGAACTACCAACTAACGATGTGAGTAGAGGAGGCACCAAAGATGTCCGGACATTCCAAATGGGCGAGTATCAAACATAAAAAGGGAGCGCTTGACGCGAAGCGCGGAAAGATATTTACAAAGATCACACGCGAGATCACAGTAGCGGCGAGAGAAGGCGGCGGCGATCCCGATGCTAACGCGCGTCTCAGGCTTGCTATACAAAAAGCCAGAGAAGCTAACATGCCGGCGGATAATATTGAACGCGGCATAAAAAAGGGTACGGGAGAGCTCGAAGGAGTATCCTACGACAATGTTTCTTTCGAAGGGTATGCTATAGGCGGTGTTGCTGTGATAGTGGAAAGGCTTAGTGATAATAAGAACAGGACAACAAGCGAGGTCCGGGCTATTTTCACCAAGCGCGGCGGCAATATGGCCGGCGCGGGGTCAGTAGCGTTCCAGTTCGATAAAAAAGGCGTTTTTATGGTAAAGAAGGAAGATTCCGCTGAGGAAGAGCTTCTGGACATAGCATTGGAAGCCGGCGCGGAAGACCTGACATCCGACGAGGATTTTTTTCAGATAACCTGCGCGCCGCATGATTTTGACAAAGTCCGCACGGGGCTTACGGAAAAGAACGTAAAGATCGAATCGGGAGAACTCAGCATGGTTCCCAAAAACACCATGAAGGTCGATGACCTGGAAAGCGCTAAAAAGATCATGGCACTCGTGGAAGACCTTGAAGACAACGACGACATACAGAACGTATATACCAATTTTGATATTCCGGACGAGATCTTAAAACAGATCGAAGCGGAAGCCAGTTCATAGTTCACAGTTCATTGACTCAGGACAACGAATGACGGACTATAAACAATGAACACAAATATGCTCATACTCGGTATCGACCCAGGACTTCGTAGGACGGGATACGGACTTATAGAGTCCGACGGTCCCGACCGCATGAAACTAGTGGAAGGGGGAGTCATTAAGACCTCCGCGCAGGAAGGAATATCGCGACGTCTCAAGGATATCTACAGCAACCTTACGGATATCATCAAAGAACATCATCCGGACGTGCTTGTCCTGGAAAAAATATATTCGCATTATAAACATCCGATGACTTCCATACTTATGGGGCATGCGAGAGGTGTCATATGCCTGGCATGTGGAGTTAACGGAGTGGAGCTGGTAAATTACGCGGCGACGCGCATCAAAAAAGCGGTCACAGGTAACGGGCATGCGGGCAAACATCAGGTCCAAAACATGGTGAAAGAGTTACTGGGGCTTAATACTGTCCCAAAACCGGCCGATGTCGGGGACGCGCTGGCGATGGCGATCAGTTACGTATACATAGAGGGTATTAAAAAGCCGAGTTAGATGCTTCCGCCGTCGCCGAATTACTCATATGTTATTGGGCTATGGCGGACAGGCGATGCTGGATTCTAGATTATCGTAAGAGCTTTTACGAGTATCCAGAATCTAGTATCTAGAATCAAAAATAGCGTTTGCCGAGGAGAAATATGATCTCTAGAATATCGGGGAAAATAACAGGAAAGAAAGAGGGAGCGATCCTGATAGAGAGCGGGGGCATCTCTTACGAGGTTCTTATGCCGCTGGCTGTCCTGAACGCCATGGACAAAGAGGGCGCCCTTGCCGGGGAACAAATAGAGCTTATTACGTACCATTATTTTCAGATGACACAGTCAACCGCGGTACCGGTACTTATAGGTTTTCAGAATGATGTCGAAAAAGAGTTTTTCGAGAAGTTCATCTCGGTTTCGGGCATAGGCCCTAAGGCGGCCTGCAGGGCTCTCTCTGAACCCTTTTCCCAGATTGCTGGAGCGATCGACGGGGGCAATGAATCTTTTTTGAAG
Organism: Candidatus Tantalella remota; assembly: GCA_030765685.1. Classification (GTDB taxonomy): domain Bacteria; phylum Omnitrophota; class Gorgyraeia; order Tantalellales; family Tantalellaceae; genus Tantalella; species Tantalella remota. Next base: position 14,370 of record JAVCCB010000063.1, read on the forward strand.
GGGCTTCCCGGGATAGGCGCGCGAAAAGCCGCGGAGATAATCGCTAAGTTGAACGGTAAGGTAGGCAAATATGGCCTTATCAGGGATGAAAATATCACCTTCAAAAAAGAACATGAAGACATAAAAGGTGAAGCCCTCGAAATACTTCTGCAGCTGCAGTATAAGAAAAATGAAGCGGAAGATATGATAAACAAGGCCCTTGAGAGAGAACCTGATCTTAAGACGAGCGAAGAACTTCTTAATGAAGTTTACCGCGCACGGAGAGCGGAGAGCGTTTAGGGGCGAGGAGAAAAAATGTCAGATGATAAAAGCAAAAGAGAAAAATTTATCGACAAAAGCGATGAGATAGTCCGCCAGGGAGAGACCGAAGACGATCTTATTATGAACCTTTCTCTCAGGCCGAAGACGCTTGAGGATTTTATAGGGCAGGACGCGGTGATAGGTTCTCTTGATATCGGTCTTAAGGCGGCGACTAAGCGCGAAGAGCCGGTAGAACATATGTTGTTTTCCGGCCCCCCCGGATTGGGTAAAACGTCCCTCGCGCATATAGTGGCGAATGAAAGAGGAGCTAAAATAACCGCTACCAGCGGTCCCGCGATAGAGAGAGCGGGTGACCTTATAGGCATAATGACAAACCTATCGGATGGAGATGTCTTGTTTATCGATGAGATACACCGTCTTTCCAAAGTGGTGGAGGAATTTATGTATCCGGCCATGGAAAATTTTCAGATAGATTTTCTCGTGGATAAAGGTCCTTATGCCAAGACAGTAAAATTTAACATCAAGAGGTTCACGCTTATTGGCGCTACGACCCGGGCGGGCCTTTTGAGCGCTCCGCTCAGGGACAGGTTCGGGATGTTTTTTCATCTTGAGTTCTATGCTCCGGAAGAGCTGGCCACTATAATCAAGCGGTCAGCGAACCTGCTGGGCATACCCATAGATGAGGACGGAGCATCCGAGATAGCCCTGCGTTCGAGGGGCACTCCGCGTATAGCTAACCGTCTCCTCAGGAGGGTACGCGACTGGGTGGAAGTCCGCTCCGACGGAAAAATAACGCGTGAAGCTGCTATCGAAGCCCTTTCTCTTCACGGTATAGACGGAAAAGGTCTGGACAGGATAGACCGAAAGATACTGGAGGTCATATATACCTCATACAAGGGAGGGCCGGTAGGTATCGACGCGCTCGCATCCTCCCTTAACGAAGAATCCGATACGATAGAGGACGTAGTCGAACCGTATCTTTTGAAAATAGGTTTTTTAAGAAGAACCTCCCGCGGCCGCGAACTGACCGAAGAAGCCATGGATTATATGGGTAAAACGAGCGGACAGGGGAAACTGTTCGCTTAGTTGGAGGGAAGTTGTTTTAGAACGGGCGCGAATAAGTATTCAATATTTAGTAAAATTCAGTTTTCCGGGTTTCCTGATATGACAGCAAGAAGGATCATAAAGTTCGTTCTCGTACTCGTGGCAGGGGCCATCGTCCTCAAATTTTTTTTCATACCGCTAGGTAATATAGTCCACAAAAAGCATCCGTTGGTGATCCGGGTAAGGATAGCATACGCGTTTCAGACCCTGCAGGTGAGCACTTCGTCGGGCTCTGACATATACGACAATGACACAGGGGGTTTACTCCGGCGTGAGAGAGCGATAGATGAAGGTACTCAAGTAAAGTTTTCTCAAGACAGTATTGCCCTCGGCGGGGAAGAGTATAAGGTCGATTCCTTACGTATCGTCCCCCTGAAAAATTCGGGCATAAAGGTTAACGGTACGCTTTATCGGGGTGACCTGGATATAGTAAAAATGGATGAAGGGCTTACGGCGATCAACAGGGTAGAACTGGAAGATTATCTTAAAGGGGTGCTGCCGAAAGAAGTGCATAGCCTCTGGCCCTTTTCTGTGCTTAAGGCGCAGGCTATAGCGTCGCGCAGTTATGCCGTATACCAATCCTACAAACGCGCCGGAAAGATGTATGATCTTACGGCGGACACATATTCCCAGGTTTACGGAGGAAAATCCTGTGAGAAATGGCGTACCACCAAAGCTGTGGTATCGACACGGGGCAAGGTCCTTGAATATGAAGGGAAGATCTTGCCGGGATATTTTCATGCCTGTTGCGGAGGTCATACCGAGAGCGCGTCCCTGGCTTGGGGGAAGGAATCATTTTTCGCGAAGGACGGCAAAGGCCCGCTCAAAGGTGTCAAGTGCCCCTGGTGCAGGTGGACACCTTATTTTAGGTGGCAGAAAAGAGTGCAGACCAAGACTATACTGGATAAGCTGAATGCCAGAGGGTATTCACTGACGAATGTAGAAGATGTCCGTTCCGGACCGCGCGACGCGTCGGGGCGGCTTGAATACGTAAAAGTGAAGTCCCGAAGAAAATGGCTTGAGATATCTACCGATGATTTCAGGTCGGCGGTAGGCAGAAACGTACTTAAAAGCGCCAATTTTCGTATAAAAAAATATCCGTTCTTTTATCTTTTTAGCGGTTATGGATGGGGGCATGGTGTTGGCATGTGTCAGTGGGGAGCTTTCGGGCTTGGACTCAGAAGATGGTCCGATAAAAGGATACTTGAGCATTATTATCCCGGTGCTAAGATCGTTTCGCTGAAGGAGATACTAGATAGGGAAGGAAAAAGGAATTGAGTATCGGGTATTGGGTATTGAGAATAGACGTAAGTAGAAAGGGGAAAACGTCATCCCGGAATCCGCGATAGCGGATATCCGGGATCAAATGAAAACAGTAATTATTTTCATTAGATCCCCGCTTAATACATGCGGGGATGACGACTTTTATTTTTATGATGAAGTTGAGCGATTTCCATTATGACTTTCCGAAAGAACTGATAGCGCAGAAGCCTTTAAAAGAAAGGGATTTGGCGCGTCTTCTAGTGCTGGATAAGCGCGGCGGAACGATAGAGGAGAAGACGTTTCGTGACGTGGCTGGATATCTCAAAGAAGGAGATTGTCTTGTACTGAATGACACAAAAGTCATGCCGGCGAGACTTTACGGAAGGCGGGAAACCGGAGGTAAGGTCGAGATATTCTTGCTTGATTCGAGTGGCGATAAGATACGCGCGCTTGTGCGTCCGTCAAAAAGAATAAAGGACGGGGAAACAATAGACCTTGACGGCGGTATCAAGGCGGTCGTCCTCGAAAAAGCGGATGTTGGCAGGCTTGTGGATTTTAATGCCCCTATCGAAGAAGTTATGGAATACGGACATGTGCCGCTGCCCCCGTATATAGACCGACAGGACAACACCTCGGACAGGTCGGACTACCAGACAGTCTATGCTAGTAAAGCGGGCGCGACGGCTTCGCCGACTGCGGGGCTTCATTTTACGGAAGAGCTTCTCTCAGGCATTAAAAATAGAGGAATATCCGTGGCGCATGTTACACTGCATACAAGTTACGGGACTTTCGCACCGGTGAAAGAGAAAAATATAGAAGAGCATCATATGCATTCGGAATATTTTCAGATGGACGCGGAGGCGGCTGAAACTATAAACAGGACAAAAGATAACGGCGGCCGGGTTTTCGCGGTCGGGACTACTTCTTGCAGGGTGCTCGAAACCGTGGCCGCGAAAGATGGCAGAGTGCGTCAGGCGGAGGGGGAAACAAATCTCTTTATTTATCCCGGATACAAGTTTAAAATGATAGAAGGGATCATTACGAACTTTCATTTGCCGGAGTCGACTCTTCTGATGCTGGTAAGCGCTTTTGCGGGGAGAGAATTTATTATGGAGGCGTATGCCAGGGCGATCGACGGGAAGTTCAGATTTTTTTCGTATGGTGACGCGATGTTTATTTTTTAGTATTCAGTATTTAGTATTTAGTTAATCAGGAGGGATGATGAAAAAGATTAGTTTGATAATAGTTTGTCTGGTTGTGGTCGTCTTGTTTGCTTTAGCGGCTGAAGCGCAGCTGGTTACCGCGAAGTCTGTATCCAGCGGGACGTATGAAAATGGACGGTTTTCACCGGGCACAAGCGGATTCGAGGGAAAATATCTCGTAAATGAGGCCAAGGGAGAGGTCACCATAGAAAAGGTGATAAGAAATGACCGCGAGGGAAAGATAGATAAGGGATACTCTTTTGAAATTACGAATATAGTTGTAAGCGACGGATTATCGGGCTTTCTGGTCTCTCGTGACAAAAAACGTCAGAAAATAATTACAGCCGTGCGTGAGGCGGAGCTCGGAGCTTTTGACGTTTTGATAATAGGTGAGGATTTTTACGAATACAGCCGTGCGGCAAACGGAAAATTTTATCTTGAATACGGGGATGTGGATAACTCAGGCAAATAAAATAAGGTGGATGATGGCGACTAAAAAAACGAATATTGTCATAATAGGCGGTGGAAAAGGCGGCGCGGCTATCGTGGAACTTTTCAAGGAAAGCGATTCGGTAAATATTCTGTGTGTCGTGGACATTGACCTTAAGGTTCCCGCGATCAAGCTTGCTAAAGAACTAGGGATAGAGGTCTGTAAAGACTATACCGAATGCGTGAATAAAAAAGGCCTGGATGAGATCATAAATGTCACTGGTTTGGAATCCGTGCAGAAGGAGCTCCTCAAGGTATGTCCGCCTGGAGTAGAGGTGATAGGCGGCCACAGTGCGAAGCTGTTCTGGCAGCTTATGTATGATAAGCAGGAAACCGAAAAAGGGATCGAAGATTCCGAAAAAAGATACAAGACTTTGTTCAATGCGTCAGCTGACGGAGTCCTGATAGTCGATGCCGAAACTGAAAAATGTAAATTTGCTAATCCGGCTATGTGCGGTATGTTGGGTTACACCGCGGAAGAGTTGGCGGGGAACCCGGTAGAGTCTATTCACCCGAAGGATGATGTTGCCTGGGTAATGGAGGCGTTTGATAAAGTGGTCAGAGGGGAGATCAAGAGTGCTATGGATATCCCATGTCAGAGGAAAAATGGTACGATCTTTTTCGCGAACATTAATGTAGCTACGCACGTATCTATAGATGGCAAGGATTATCTTATAGGTTTTTTCAGGGACGTGACCGAAAATAAAGCTATACGGGAAGAACTGGAGGAGAGTGAGGAAAAGTACCGCATGCTGGTGGAAAGCGCTAACACCATAATACTCGAAATAGATCGAGAGGGAACTATCACTTTTTTTAACAAATTTGCCCAAACCTTTTTCGGATTTTCCAAGGAAGAAATAATAGGTAAAAAGGCAGTAGGGACTATAGTGCCGCAGATAGACAGCAATGGAGAGGATCTTGAAAAAGTCATAGAAGATGTATGTGCGAAGCCTGAAAACCACACCATACAAGAGAACGAGAACATAAAAAAGAACGGTGAAAAAGTATGGATAAGGTGGCAGAATAGGACTATTTTAGACGATGAAGGGAACTATACGGGTATACTCGCGATAGGTACGGATCTTACTGAAAGGATGAAACATGAGAGAGAGCTTAAGAAGCTTTCGCATGCTGTGGAACAAAGCGCGGATATAATTATGATCACCAGCAAACAGGGGAAGGTCGAGTATGTTAATCCCAGGTTTTACAAGCTGACTGGCTATGCTCCGGAGGAAATAATAGGAAAAGACGCGGGGGCTTTGGGAGACCAGAGTGCAGAAGAAAGAGGCAGTATGTGGGCCACGATATCGGCTGGTGAGGAGTGGAGAGGAGTCTTCTGTAATCATAAAAAGAACGGAGAATTATATTGGGAGGCAGCTTCTGTCTCGGCCATTCGGGACGAGTCCGGAGAGATCTACAATTTTGTAAAGATAGCGGAAGACATAACGGAGAAAAGGCATTTTGAGGAAGAGCTTAAAAGACGGGAAGAAAAATACAGACTGCTGGTGGAGGGGACGGGCGAGCCGATAATAAGGGTTTCTAAGGATGGGACCATCCTGTTTGTCAATACTTTCGGCGCCAAAAGTATGGGGATTTCTCCGGGGATGCTTATCGGTAAGAAGTTGTGGGATATCTTTCCTAAGGAGATCTCGGATGCGCAGATGAAGTCGATCTCCAAGGTTATTGAAACAGGCGAGCCGATGACTACCCAATCCCTGTTGGTCGTGGGCGGTAAAGAAAAGTGGTACGACTCCACGCTGCATCCCGAAAAAGGAGAAGATGGAGACTATGATTCGGTTTTGATAATAGCGATCGATATAACGGCTTTTAAAAAAGCGACCGATGAGCTTAAACTTTTCAGGGCCCTTGTGGATCAGACTAATGACGCTATTTTCCTGCTCGAGCTGGATACCGGGTATATTGTGGATGTTAATGAAGCGGCATGCAGATCCCTTGGGTATACCAGGAAGAAAATTCTCTCTAAAAAAGTAGGAGAGATTGAAGGGTTCGTGGAGGACGTCTCCGCCTGGAAAAAACATACGGTGGAAGTCGTCAAGAGAGGGGGTATGTCACTGGAAGGGACCCATAAAAGGAGCGACGGAACGGTTTTTCCGGTAGAGGTGAATGTGAAACCCGTAACCGTTGAAGGTAAGAATTATATGGTGGCCGTTGCCAGAGACATAACGGAACGCAAGAAAATAGAAGAACAGATCTCACGCCAAAGCCAGCTTTTAAGAAACGTTATAGCCAATATACCCTATTTTGTATTTTGGAAGGACAGAAATTCGGTGTATGCCGGGTGCAATGAGAACTTTGCTAAGGTAGCGGGAGTTGAAAAGCCTGAAAATATAGTCGGGAAAACAGATTATGATCTTGTCTGGAAACGGGAGGAATCGGATTCTTTCAGGAGCATAGACAAGAAAGTCATGAATGAGGGGCATCCTATGCTTGACATAGAGGAACCGCAGCGTCAGATGGACGGGAAAGAGCGCATCATGCTCACCAGCAAAGTTCCCCTTACAGATGACGATGGCAACGTTATCGGTCTTCTCGGGATATATACAGACATAACAGAGCGTAAGTACCTCGAGGACGTTTTGCGGGAATCCGAAACGATGTATCGTACTATCTTTGAGACCACCGGAACGGTTATGGCGATTCTCGGCGCGGAAATGAGGATAGTGATGGCGAACAGCGAATTCGAGAAATTTTTTGGTTATTCCAAAGAAGAGATCGAAGGGAAAAAGAGCATACTTGAGTTTGTTTGCGAAGAGGAGATAGAGAAGATAACCAATTATTACAAGCTCAGGAGGATTGACCCCCTGGCAGCGCCCAGGAACTATGAGCTGAAGGTGATCGACGCGAAAGGCAAGGTGAGTGAGTCTTACATAACCGTTGCCCTGGTGCCGGGAACAAAAAGAAGCGTTATATCTGTTCTGGATATTACCGAGCTCAAAAGAAACGAATTTGAGCTTAAACGGCAGAAAGATCTGCTGGACAATATGAACAAGGCGTTGGAGCATAAGCTCGCGGAACTTCAGGAAGCTATGAGTCACATCAAAAGACTGGAAGGATTGGTCCCGATATGCGCGAACTGTAAAAAAATGAGGGTCGAAGGTACCGACCCCAAGGATGAGAATTCATGGGTACCTCTGGAAAAATATGTTTCAGACAGGACAGATGCCAGTTTCACTCATGGTCTTTGTCCAGAGTGTATACACAAATTATACGGAGATACTCCCCGGTCGAAATAGACGGAAATTATTTTATTATGCAGAAGCCTATAACAATTTTACGGCTTATATTGGCAATTTTCATCTTTATGGTGTTCTGCGAGTACGGCCATACTCGCAGCCGGAACGACGGTATCATAGAGTATCCGGACGGTGCCTATGGTATGGATATCGGAGGCGGATATGAGACTATGCCTACCAAGGCCATAGCTGCAGGGCAGGAGGAATTGCTTATGCCTGCCGGTTACCGTGAAGACTATAAAGATACCAGATACGGGGCTATGACACAGAGAGGTTTTGTCCTTTTCCCCGGATTTAAGTTTCCCGCCGCCCAGAGAGCGGAAGAAAAGAAAAAAGCAGAAGAAATAGAAGAGTATATTTTTCATGCCTCCACAACGTCAGCTAATGACAGTCTTTTTCGGGGTGTTTCCGGCCCCGAAGACTATGAAGAAGAAGACGAACAGTAAGATCATCCTATCCGCGGCATTTTTATCATTTTTTCGAAAAAATCCACCAATGCAACTATTGTTAAAAAAAACAAGTTCAAACTTGTAAATAAGTATATAATTATTATACTTAAGGGCAAACGAGTATAAGATATTCGTGCTCTACAAAAAACATATATATGTATAGATATGAATCAGGGGATAAGGTTTTTACCTATGAGCGCAGCATATACAAATGACACTGTGAGGATACTAATTGTCGATGACGATAAAGACGTACGAGATATCCTTGTAAAGTTTTTCGGGAAGAAGAAATATGAGATTGATACCGCCTCGACCGGGCAGGAGGCCATAGAAAAGCTGGATTCTTTTTGTCCGGATATCGTTCTCCTGGACATAAAGCTGCCTGATGTGGACGGCCTGCAGGTCCTGCGGTACATCCTGTTCAAAAAAATGGATATAGGTGTTATCTTTATTACCGGAGATCCCGAATATGACAAGGATATAGAGCTTTTGGGGCGCGCGTATGACTATATCACTAAACCCTTTGATTTGAGATACTTAAATACGGTGGTGTTATCCAAGGTAGTTCTTCTGTATAAGGACAACGGTAATAATGTCTGTAAGAGTGAGGCCGAATAACATATGCTTATGATTTTCACATTTGCTTTTTTTGTATCGCTGATATTCAGCTGGGTGGCTATAAAGGTGGCTAGGAAAGCGAAGTTAATGGACATGCCCGGTAGCGATAGAAAAGTACACAAAAACCCGGTTCCACTTTTGGGCGGAGTTGCCGTGTTTGCCGCGTATGCGGCAGCGCTGCTTCTTAATTTTCGTTTTTCATGGGAACTTAAGGGCATCGTTATAGCTTCTTTTATCATAATGCTTTCGGGGTTAATGGATGACGTGATGGAAGGGGGGCTGTCCGCTACAGTCAGGCTTATAGTGCAGGTAGTATGCTCGCTTATTGTGGTATATTTCGGCGTTCATCTTAAAATAGTACCCGACAGTTTTCCTTTTTCAAACTATCTGGATATTATTATAACCGTACTCTGGATAGTAGGAATTACAAATGCCATGAATTTCATGGACGGGCTTGACGGCCTGGCAACGGGGCTTACGGTTATTGCCGCGGGCGCTTTCTGCATAGTCGCGTATCAGACGCAGCAGTCTTATTTTATGTATCTCAACATAGCTCTTTGCGGGGCATGTGCCGGGTTCCTGGTGCTGAATTTTCGTCCCGCCAAAATATTTCTTGGCGACGCGGGAAGCAGTTTTCTGGGATTTACGCTCGCCGCGCTCGCGATAAAGGGAGAATGGGCGGAGAGCCGACCTGTAGTCGCGCTCAGTATACCGGTTTTGATACTGGCGGTACTTATCTTTGACATGATATATATCTCGATAGCCCGGATAACTCAGGGTAAGGTAAAGAATTTTAAGGAATGGCTGGAATATACCGGAAAAGATCATTTGCACCACCGGCTTATGGGGTTTGGGTTTACCCAGGCGCAGGCGGTCCTCTTTGTCTATCTCATAAGTATGATATTCGCGCTGGGGGCTCTTGTATTGAAGGACGCGGTAGCGTTCCAGGCGCTGCTGCTGATTTTTCAGGGAGCGCTGATACTTGTGACTGTGGCTATCCTTATGCTGGTGGGACGTGAGAATGTGCAGAAAAAACATATACAGACTATCCTGGCGGGGGAAAAACAATAACCTGTAAAGGACGGAGCTCATGGATTTTTTAGACTATTGGGGGTTAAAGGAAAAACCATTTGAAAATACGGGAGATCCGAAGTTCTTCTTCTATTCTCCTACTCACAAAGAAGCTTTGATCCGTCTGATATATGTGATAAGAGAGGCCAAGGCGGGGGCGCTTATGGCGGGGGATTATGGTACGGGGAAGACGACAATAGCTAACGAGCTCCTGTTCGAGATCAATGAGAGCAATGAGTATCAAAGTGTTTACATAAAAAATCCTCTCCTGAGTCCTCCTGAACTTTTGCAGGACATAGCGTATCAGCTTAATGTCGGGCAGGACGCGGAGTCCAGGCTTGAGCTAAGACGGACGATAGAAGAGAAGATGAAAAGGATAGCATCGGACGGAAAGCATACGATAATAATAGTCGATGAGGCGCATCTTATGAGCCGTAAAGATGTTCTGGAGGAACTCCGTCTTATGATGAACATCAACGCTGACAGGAAATTCCTGGCGACGATAATAATGATGGGTCAGCTTGAGCTCAGGGAGATAATAAACTCTATGCCCCAGTTCAAGCAGAGGTTCGCCATGTTTTATGTGCTTAAACAGCTGGACATAGAACAGACGGTAAAGTATGTTGAACATCGGCTGGATATAGCCGGAGCGACAAGGCCTATCTTCGACGATGAGGCTAGGCAGTTGATATTTGATTCATCTGCAGGCAGGCCAAGGCAGATAAATAACATATGCGATATGGCGCTTCTTGTAGGATACATGAAAAGAGCGGAAGGAATAGACGCGGAATTGGTCAGGGATGTTGTGAAGGATCTCGGAGGAGATATTTAGTATGGTAGATTTTCACAAGGGTTTTGAGGGGGCGGAAAGACTGGGGGATACACCCCGCCGCGGTGAGCCCGATAAACTTGAGCTTTCAAAACACTCGGAAGAGGCGGGAGGCCTGGAAAGCTTGCTACCTGACATAGCGGAGATCTCGGCTGTTTATGACGAGACCCTGGCTTTTGTGAAGCAGATATTCAATATGGTCTCTCATGGCCAGGAAAGCCAGATAAAGGCGGAAGATATACTGTCGCAGGCCGATAAGATATGCAACTCTTTTCTTAAACCTATTGATCCCGGAGACCTTGTGCGGCTCGCGTTCGCGCATGATGACTATAGGACTAGCTACATATACGAGCATTCTGTTAACGTGTGCTTTCTGTGTTTCAGGGTGGCGATGGGGCTTAATTTCCCAAAAAAACGGATGAGGGATATCGTTATTGCCGCACTTTTTCATGATGTCGGGATGGTAAAGTTTGGCCTGGAAAGCGTGTGGAACAGATCGGCCAGGTTGACCGAGGAAGAATACGGTCTTATCAGGAAACATCCGACATACGGAGAAGATGTTTTTAAAGGGATGGAAGGTATAAGCGATGCGGTTGCTAGTATAATCGGACAGCATCAGGAAAGGTCGGACGGTACAGGGTATCCGAACCAGCTGATGAAGGAAGACATAAATTATCTGGCCAGGCTCGTGTCCCTGGTCAACAGGTATGAGGCGCAGACGCATCTTCGTCTTTGGAGAACGAGTTTTCTTCCCGACAAGACTATACAGCAGATCCTGGATCTTGAAAGTACCAGCTATGACCCGCATTTTATGAAAGCTATGCTCAGGACCATATCGGTTTTTCCCGTGGGATCATGGGTAAAACTGAGTTCGGGGGAGATCGGCACAGTTTTGAGGACAAATGAGGCGACTCCGATGCGTCCGGTAATAAAAGTCGTATTTGAAAGGAATAAGAATCCTCTACCTGTGGAAAGAATAATGGATCTTTCAAAGCAGCTTTTGATACATCTGGTAGAATGTGTGAATCCTGAAGAATTGCCGGCCACTGATGAGGAATAGAGAAGGTATTGTACAAAAACAGGAGTAAGTTATGAATATGATCGGAAAAATGAGGTCTTTGGTAGTGGCAGTACTGATACCCATGATGATCCTAAGCTCCGGGTGTACCAGCATAAAGGCTCCCGAGACTAAGCTGGATCGGTCCATATATTCTCCCGAAGGAACGATAGACGCCGGCGGTAGATACGCCATAAACGTGCGGGACGAGCTTGAAATATCCGTATGGCGATGTCCTGAACTTAGCAGTACCGTCGTGGTGAGGCCCCAGGATGGAGGTATAACACTCCCCCTGGTCGGTGACGTCAAAGCAGCCGGCAAGACGCCAAGAGAGCTTGCTCAGGCAATAAGCAAGAAAATGGCGTATTATGTCAAAGAGCCACGGGTTGCTGTTGGCATAAAAGAATTTGGTGATAAGAAAGTATATATAATGGGTGATGTGGTAATGCAGGGGTCATATTACCTTGAGAGTGGTGACCGGTTGATAGATCTTTTAACCCGGTCAGGAGGGTTTACCGAGGATTCATCACCGGCCGCCACATATGTCATAAGAGGTACGTATGATGATCCGCAGATAATAAGGGCTAATGTAGAGCGCCTTCTTCTTCGCGCGGACATATCGCAGAATATTTATCTGATGGAAGGCGACATCATAGTTGTGCCATCTAATACAATTTCAAAGGTTAATGAGACTTTCAGGCTGCTTTTCCCGGCAATGTATTTTGGGGAAAGGCTAACTACCCTTAAAACGAATATAATGTCAGGCGGTTTTGACTGGAGCAATGTGTGGAATAAGGTCCGTTTAGGAGACAAACCTTTTAACAACTAAAGAAAGGGCAAAATGGCGGAATATGCATTAAATCTATGGGATTACTGGCGTATTGTATACAAGAGAAAATGGATCATCATATCTATTCTTCTGATCTCCATTGTCAGCGCCTTTCTGTTCGTTGAAAAAACAGAGCCGATATACAAGTCTACGGTCACGTTGTATCTTAACCCGCAGAAAACTCCTGTGGCTGAAATAACGGGGGCGGGTGTGACTTTCTGGGGCGGAACAGGGCAGAATACTGCCACCCAGCTTGAGCTCATAAAAGGATACAGCGTTATGAGGGATGTAGGGCTCAAACTGGGGGGCATCAAACCCGAGATGGATACTGAACAGTCGCAGCGTATAATCGCGGGGCTCAGGGGGAAGATCTCAGTGAGGGAGGACGAGTCGACGGGCCTGATATACATAAGCGCAATGGATACCGATCCTGTGCGGGCCAGGGATATTGCCCAGACGGTAGCGGAAGTCTTCATGCATAAGCAATGGGAAGATAAAATAAAGGAAGCAAGAAATACCAAAGAATTTGTACAGAAGCAGCTGAAAAAACTTAACACCTCCATTAGCGAACTTAATAAGAAATTGGAGTTTATGGGAGTCGAACCGGAAGGCATATCTTCAGGGTTTTCGTCAACGGATATAGACATAAGGACACAATTGGCAAAATTGAAGATGGAGCTGGCGGATCTCCGGCAGCGTTATACCGATAATTATCCCGGCATTATGAATCGTTTGGCATCGATAAAGATCATAGAAGAGCAGATATCTCAGATGCCCGAAGGAGAGCTGGTGGATGTTCCTGACCCCAGCAAAGAGTCGATGGACCCCGAAAGGCTCAAAATGGAACTTCAGATAAACCAGAAACTCTACGGGCTTCTCAAAGAACGTTATGAGCGGGCTCTGATAATGGAAGCGTCAAAGACGCAGGACATAGAAGTGGTGAATCCCCCTATTGTTCCCAAGTGGCCTGTTACGGGAGAGGCGACCGTAAATTTTATGCTTTCAGGGGCCATAGGCCTTATACTTGGCCTTGTGGCCGCTTTTATAGCGGAGAGCCTTGACACGTCCATAGGGACGATAGAAGACGTTGAAGAATACCTGAGGATACCTGTTCTGGGGGTCATTCCCCAGATAGACATAGACAAGAATGATAACACCGATTACTGGAAAGAGGCGCCGCCACCCGAAGAAAAACGCTATTACGCGTCGTTAGTGGGTCGTCTGGTGACCCAGTTCCAGCCAAAAGCACCCGTAGCTGAAGCTTACAGGAACCTGCAGACGTACATAAAATTTTCCGGTCTCGATAAAGTCGGTAACTGTATCATGTTTACCAGTGCCGGTATTCAGGAGGGGAAGACAATAACAAGTGTTAACTCAGCCCTTTCTATGGCGCAGATGGGCTATCAGGTACTTCTTATAGACGCTGATCTCAGGAGGCCTTCTGTTCATAAGGTTTTTGGTATCAACAGGGAAATAGGACTTTCCGAAGGTGTACTGGGGACGTTCCAGATAGACGATATTGTAAAAGGGATCGACGATATCATGCTGGGGAATATAAAGTCCAGTATGATAATGAAGACTTACGGTATGGAGAACCTGCACATTATCACGTCTGGGCATCTGCCGACGAACCCCACGGAGATACTGGGATCCAGTAATATGACGGAATTTATTAAGGAGGTCAAACAGCGATATCAGGTCGTTCTCATAGACTCCGCGCCGGTTCTTCCTGTGACCGATTCCTGTATATTGAGCTCCAAGGTAGACGGGGTGGTACTTGTATATAAAGCGGGACGGGTTTCCAGGGGAGCCCTGCGGCGTACGAAACTGCAGGTAGAGAACGCCAAGGGTGTCCCGATAGGAGTAGTGCTCAACAGTATGAGGGCCTCTGATATGAAATTCGGTTCGCCTTTTTATTACTATTACCAGAAGTACTACGGGGCAGACGAAAAAGAAGCATAAGCATACCATGAAAATGGCGCAGGTCCCGAGCGGGTAGCAGATGTGACGGTGCTTATTGGAGGCTAAGGGAGGGGGCGGCATCAGGTTTCCACAGTTTTCAGGATCAAACTACAAAGTATATATAACACTTTTCTTCGCGATAATCGCGGCGATCATTTCTACACGCCTAATAACCAACATGCCGGATATCACCAAAGCCGGTATCATTATAGCTGCCGTGGCTTTTATTGTTGCCACTTTTATAGACACTAATATCGGCCTTATTGCGATACTTCTCTCGATGCTTCTTTCCCCGGAGATGGAAGCCGGTTCAACCGCCGGACGCAGTATCGTTATAAGGGCAGAAGATCTTCTTCTGATCATAGTCTCGCTCACGTGGCTGGCAAAGATGGCGGTGAGAAAGACTCCTCTTATCAGAAGTAGCCCTCTTAACGCTCCCATAGGTATTTATGTGGCTGTTATAATCATTTCAACGGTCAGGGCGATGATCGCAGGGAACGTTTTGCCGCTAAAGGGGGCTTTCTACGTCCTTAAGGTAGTAGAATATTATATTCTTTACTTTATTGTACTGAATGAGACCTCTTCCAATAAACAGGTAAAAATGTTTCTTGTAGTCCTGCTTTTGACGGCGTTTTTTGTGGGACTTTACGGGAATACGCACATAGGTAGCGTATCCAGGATATCGGCGCCGTTCGAGGGGGAAGGTGAACCCAATACCCTGGGAGGATATCTGCTCTTCATCCTGTGCCTGATCGGGGGGTTGATATTTTACTACAAGGAGAAACGGCATCTGTTAATACTGTTGTTACTTTTTCTAGTACCGACTTTTTTATTTACACTTTCTAGGGCGTCTTATCTGGGTATGGCCGTCTCGATGGTGGCGTTCGTCGCGATAACAAAGGACCGGAGGGTATTCACTGCCGTACTACTTCTCTCGCTTCTGGGCATACTGGTATTCTCCTTTGGCCCACAGCCCCTTAAAGATAGGGTTCTGGGGGCTTTCAAGCCCGAAGAGAGCCAGGAACTTAAACAGTTCGGGATGGTGTCATTGGGGCCGTCTCCGGCGGCGAGGATAAGATCGTGGGATGCAGTTTTTAAAGAGGATATATCCAAAGCCCCAATTCTCGGCAGGGGAGTCACCGGTCTCCGGTTTCTGGACAGTCAGTATGTACTGGTCCTCGGAGAGACCGGGTTCATAGGTCTTTTTGTATTTTTGTGGGTTATGTGGAGGGCCTGGAGGGCCGCGTATGATACCTACAATAAAGTAGAGAACCCGCTCTATAAGGGGTTAACATTGGGGTATCTGATGGGGTTCGCGGGGCTTATGGCCCACGCGATCGGATCGAATACTTTTCTTATTATAAGGATAGCGGAACCCTTCTGGTTCTTTACCGCTATTGTTATCAAACTGGTGGATATAGAGACCGGTGCCGAGACTATGAAAGAGTATCTTGCGGCCGTCGGACCGGGAACATGGCGTTATCGTTGAGGGGCAAAGCATTATGCGTAACTGGCCGGGAATTATAAAAGAAAAAATAGAGAAATATCTTCATTACAGGAAGATGCTCAGATTCTATTCGCGATTTATATCAAAAGGTGACGTCTGTTTTGATATCGGCGCCAATATGGGGAACAGGACATTTGTGTTCCTTGACCTCGGAGCTTCCGTTGTAGCCGTAGATCCTCAGGAAGAATGCCTGGGGTACATAAGGGAAAAGAGTCGTGAGAGGGATAACCTTATCACCGTGACGAAAGCCGTGGGGGCGAAGGACGGCGTAGCGGAGATGAAGCTTTCGAAGACAGGTATTCTTTCATCGCTTTCCAAAGAATGGATAGAAAAAGTTACAGAAAGCGGTCGATTCGAGAGCGAGAAATGGCAGGAAACCCGGGAAGTCCAGGTGACGACGATGGATAAGCTTATCGAGGAGTTTGGCGAGCCTGCTTTCTGTAAAATAGATGTAGAAGGATATGAAGCGGAGGCACTAAAGGGCCTTTCGAGGCCTGTTAAATACATTTCTTTCGAATTTACCCCCGAAAGAAGGGAAGAAGCGATAAAATGTATAGGTCTTTTAAAAGATCTGGGGGAGGTAAAGTTTAATTATTCTTCGGGAGAATCCATGGGGTTTGATCTGAAAGAATGGCTTGCGTCGGAAGATATGGAGCAATATCTTCTCTCCATTCCGGTGAAAACCGGTGATATGTTAGCCTGGGGAGATGTTTATGTAAGGTTTTTTTTATAGATGTTGGCGCGTTAAGAACAACAGGGCTTGAATATGATAGAAGAAAACTTTTTTGAAGATGATGAGAGCGGCGATCTTTCTGCAAAAGACGCGTCGCTGGGCAGGCGTGCCGCTAGGGGCGGTATCTGGGTTTTTGTCGGGAAGTTCTCACATCGATTTCTCGGGATAGTCAGGACGATAGTCCTCGCCCGTCTTCTTTCTCCCGACGATTTTGGGTTGATGGGGATAGCTGTTCTGGCGATAAACATGCTGGATACTTTTTCCAAAACAGGTTTTGAGGCAGCTCTGATACAGAAAAAAGAGCAAGTGAAGGCATATCTTGATACGGCCTGGACCGTAAATCTATTGAGGTCTTTTATCTTGTTCAGTATCCTTTTTTTTGGCGCGCCTCTGGTCGCGGTTTTTTTTAAAAGTCCGGAGGCTCTTCCGGTTGTTAGGGTGCTGGCGTTTATTGAACTTTTCATGGGAGCTCAGAATATAGGGGTAATTTTCTTCAAAAAAGAACTTAGTTTTGACAAAAGTTTTTTGCTTGAATTCAGTGGGCTTATCGCGAATATTACCGTCTCGCTTGTTTTGGCTTTTGTCTTGCGGAACGTGTGGGCGCTGGTATACGGGGCTTTAGCAGGCGCGGTAATGACCTGTGTTATGTCGTATGCTATGCATGCTTACAGGCCTTCTTTGAGGCTGGAAAAATCCAAAGCTTTTGAACTCTTTCATTTTGGAAAATGGCTTTTCGTATCCAGTATTCTGGTGTTCCTTATAACTCAGGGCGATAGCGCGTTTATCGGAAGAATGTTGGGGATAACAGCTTTGGGTTTTTACCAGATGGCTTATCGTCTGTCGAACGCTCCTGCGACGGAGATAACCAACGTTATATCGCAGGTCACATTTCCCGTGTATGCGAAGATACAGGGAGATATTCCCAGGTTGCGAGAGGCGTATTTAAAGGTTTTGAAGATGTCGATGTTGATCTCTTTGCCCATGGCCGCGTTTATTTTTGTCCTTGCTCCGGATTTTACCAGGTTATTCCTCGGCAATAAGTGGATGCCCATGGTGGCTACTATGAGGATATTGGTTTTATGGGGTGTAATAAGATCGATAAGCGCGACTGCCGGACCTTTCTTCTATGCGATAGGCAGACCCCACATACCAACTAAAGTGCAGTTTTGGCAGTTTGTCACGCTTGTTATAACGATTTATCCATTTACACATGCCTTGGGGATGGCCGGTACGGCTCTTGCGGTGGTAACAGCCGCGGTGATACCGGGGATCGTGGCGATTTATATGGTTATCATCGAGATAAAGTGCGGCCTGTTTGCTTTTCTAAAACCTGTGATGTTGCCGTTTTCAGGCGCTTTGTTAATGTCCTTTGTTATGGCGTTGACAGCATCATTTTTTCCCGGATTTGGATATATTTATTTTTTCGCGATCGCTATTATAGGAATGATTTTTTATGCGGGATGCATTTTGCTATTTGAAAAATATGCAGGTTATGGCATAAGGCAGTTCATGCGGGATTACCTGTCTCCGGCGGGGTCGGAATAGAAAGAGGTTTAAGTGGAACAGGAAAAGGTTCTTTTGACTGAAACATATTGCATGTTGAAAAAAATAGAGGCATTTTATCTAAGGAAAGTGCTGCCTAAAGTCTTTCGGAAGAGAGTGCGTGACACATCTTTTTTCAGGAGATGGTGGTATGATCCCATGAATTATGCGAGAATAATTGAGTTACCCCTTACTGTTTCCATGATGGAGTTAGAAGAAGGGCAGAAGATCCTGGATATTTCGAGCCCTAAACTGCTTTCATTATATTTGGGGACGAATGGTTTTCCGGACATAACGGTATCTGATCTCGTAGATGATTTTTCGGAAGATTTTGTTGTATTCTCCGGGGAATTTCATTTTTCTCCAGGAATAGAGATATTTGACGCGACGGAGATGCCGCTTAAAGATAATACGTTTGATAGAATATTTTCCGTGTCCGTACTCGAGCATATTCCGGAAGACGGAGATATCGGGGTGATATGCGAGTCAGAACGGGTCTTGAAAAAGGGAGGAGTCTTTGTTATTACGTTGCCGGCGGGGATAGAATATAGTGAAGAATGGCTGTCTGAACGCGATTTTTCATGGCCGGGCACGTCACGAGGAGATGGAAAAGTATTGTTCCAGAAGAGATATGACAAGGCTTCCATAATGAAAAGATTTTCTGGCTGCGGGCTGGAGATCGAGGACATTGTTTTTATAGCCGAGAAACCTATTCGCCCGCCTGAATACAGCGATAATGGGAGGCTATTGTTCAATTACTATTATCTGGAGGATCTGCCTTTGATAAGGTTGCTAAGAAAAATAACAAGGTTGTTAAAGATACCACTGTTGTTGTACGCGGCGCGCAGGTCCTACGCGCTAAGTATGCAGTATCTGACGAGAGAAGGAACGGATGAGAACATAAGAGAGGTAGCCGTTAAATTACGTAAAAAATGAACTGAATACAGCATCGGGGAGGTTCTCTGTGTCTGAGATGAGAGAATATTACGAAAAAGAATATAATGAGGCTGAGTTTGAGGCGGATATGCAGCGTAATAATCGTTTGCGTTTCTGTTTTCCGGATGAAATTAACGGAAAAAAAATACTTAGCATAGGATCTGGTCCGGGAGTGGACATCCAGTTTCTTACACCCGGCAACGAAATCCACGCAATGGATATTTCAAGGAAAGCTCTTGATGTCGCTCAGGCGAGCGGATATATTGTTCACCAGTTTGACCTGAACGCGAACACCCCCTTTCCTTTTGAGGACGGATATTTTGATATAGTAGTAGCTACAGATATTTTGGAACACATTTTTGATCCCCTGAGAGTTATGCTCGAGTTGCGCAGGGTCTTGAACGATAAAGGGGAAGCGCTTTTGAGTGTGCCCAACCATTTTTATTTCAGTCGAAGGGTGGCTATGCTTTTCGGCAAGGGTATAGTGCTGCCGTTTCACAACAGTAATGAATGGGATTATTTTCATATTAGGTTCTTTACCCTCAAAGAGTGGGAAAAGTTCCTGGACAAGTCTGGACAAGTGTGGATTGCGCGTAAAAGAGAGGCTATACGACAGTTTTTACCAGATACCTTGTGGATTACCTGAAAATGTTGACAAGATGATAGTCCGGAAATTTCCTGACCTTTTGTCCAGGCACTTTCTTTGCAAGGCCGAGAAAAAATAAAAATAGCGAAAGATGATCTTTGTGACCTAAGAGGGGACGATGGACCGAATAAAAGTTTTAGTAGCTATAGATAAGAAATGCCACGCGTTCAGTGAGATAGAGAAGGCAATGGACGATGAGGTGGGGGTCCACTTCATGTGGCCGGGATATTTTATGGCCAATAATATTTTATATATTTGCGCGGAGCTTATCTACTACAGGATAAAAGGATACAGGATCCTGCATTTTCAATGGCTACAGTACTATTACCGTAAGGGAACACTTGCCGAAAGCCAGCACAACGGGGAAAAGTTTCTTAAAGGCGTATCAATTGCTAAAGCGATCGGTTTTCGGATAGTATGGACTTGTCATAATATAAAGCCGCATGAGGATGAATATCCACAACTGTCGGAAAAGATGAGACGCGCGTTTTCTGGATACTGTGATTGTATACTTGTGCTGCACAAGAGCATGATAGAGAAAGTCAGGAAATCATACGGATATGATGGTGGTATGGAATTTTCAAGTCTCGGAGACTATGGGGATATGTATCCCGTGAAAGGGATATCTATGGTGGAAGCAAGAAAAGAACTGGATGTACCAGAAGATGCTTTTGTATTTATCGCCTCTATCGGCGTGTCCAGGGGGTATAAGAAGCTGCCGGTACTCGTGGAAGCTTTTCTTAAGATGAGGGAGACCGTTCAGTCTGATGTACGACTTTTTCTTGGGGGTAGGTTGTTTGACGGTTCCGATCCCTTGGGGTTAAGGGCATTTTCTGAGGGTAATTCAGACGGTTGGGCGGATTACGAAGATACAGGCAGGCATATGGAGGAATATCTTATGGCCTCTGATATAATGGTCCTCACGCATGAGATGGATGGGGTATCTGCTAATGTGTACCTGAGTGCTTCCTTTGGGGTTCCGCTTCTGGTTACTTGTGAAAGCGGATCGACAGCGGAGCTGGTTTTAGAGAACGGTTTAGGTAAAGTGTCCGCGTCCGATACGGAAGCGTTAGCCAGGAACATGGCAAAGATATTAGGCGACAGAAAGCAGTTAAAGATATATTCCGAAAATTGCGAGATTTTTATTGATAAAAACTGCTGGAGCGTAGCGGCGAAAAAACATATTGCAGTATACAATTCAGTGTTGAATAGTTAAAGTCCGGGAGAATGTAATGCAGGATATATCGGTAAGCATAATAACATATAACAGGAAAGACCTTCTGCGGGATGTTATAAGGTCTCTGGAGGAACAATCGTACCCTAAAGACAAGTACGAGCTTGTCATCGTCGATGACGGTTCGACTGACGGGACTCAAGAAGTCATGGAGGAGCTGATAGAAGGATCATTCTGCAATATCCGGTATTTGAGGCAGGATGTCAATCGTGGAAAATCCGCGGTACGCAATATAAGCGTAGAAAATGCCAAGGGAGAAATAATTCTTTTCTTGGAAGATGATACGATAGCCGATCCGCGTCTTCTGGAAGAGCATATTAAGTCTCATCGTTCCGAACCGGGAGAAAAGATAGCGGTGGCAGGTCTTGAGATCGTGAAAGAAATTTCTATCAGAACACCTTTCGGACGCTATCTTAAACAGTCATCGAAAAGGTTCTTTGATAACGTTCATGACCTCATAGAAACCGGTGATAAGGATATGTTCAAAGGGTTTATTACATTCAATCTTTCTATACACAGGTCTTTTTTAATGGAAGAGGGGATGTTCGATCCCGCGTTCAAATATTTCTGCGAAGATATAGAATTGGGTTACAGGTTGTCAAAAAAAGGGTTGAAGATGAAATACAATCCTGACGCATGTATATTTAACGTCCATCCGCCGAGATTTGATGAGCATTGCAGACGAAATATCAACAGGGGTGAATTCAGCGTGAAGCTGGCAGAAAAGCATCCTGACGCTGTTGATGTAAGTATTCCCGGCGGGCGGGCAAAACTTTTTTTAAAAGACATTTTTTACCCCGTACTGAAGAATATCATAAGCATCTGCGATGAACGTCTGAAGATACCGTTTCCCGGGGTGTTGTATCAAAAGGTAATGGACTATTGCGTCGAAAAAGGGATGAGAGACGCGCTTGAAAAAGGGAAAAATAGAGTAATATGCCCAGCATAAGCGTAATAATAGCCGTATATAACGATAAAAAGTATGTGGGTGAATGTATAGAAAGTATATTGTCGCAAACGTTCACTGATTTTGAACTCATACTGGTGGATGATGGCTCTACTGACGGCACGGGGGATATCCTGCGGGAATATGCTTCAGCGGACAGTAGGATCGTCTTGGAGGTGAAGAAGTCTAACACAGGTATAGCCGCTTCCCGCAACAGGGGGTTCGAACTTTCCCGCGGGACTTTTATTGCAGTGATAGATTCCGACGACAGGGCGCGTCCCGAAAGATTGCGGGAACAGTTGGAATTTCTTTCGTCGCATGGGGCTATAGGGGGGGTAGGCACTTTTCAGGAATACATAGGTATGTATGGTGAACATCTTGATATTAGAGAGATAACACAGGGTGAAGGTGACATTACAGATCTTTGTACCGGTATTGTGCCGATATCCCATACCACGTGCATGTTCAGGCGAGAGGTCCTTGAGTCAGTCGGCGGGTACAGAACGCAGTTTGAAAGATCCGTTGATTACGATCTGTTATTGAGAATACAGGAAAAATACAGATTGTTCAACATGGGCAGGGTTTTAACGGAACACAGGTTCTCTTCCTCAAGAGGCACAGTAAGGGAGAGAAAAAAACAGATGTTGTATATGGAGTTGGCCAGGCAGCTTGCTTTGGAGAGAAAAGACAAAGGCGAGGACTGTTTGCAGAGGGGGGATGAGTCCGCATATGTAGCGCTTAAGCGGAGCATATTTGGGACCAAAAGAATTCCACGGTTCATGGAAATATCCTCCAATTACCTTTATTGGGCTCGTAGGATGTATCATAGGGGACCGATAGGATACGCGAGGAAATTTGTTATGTTTTCAATAAAGCATAATCCACTAAATCTTAAAGCGTTAGTCTATGCTGTTTTTCTTTACGCGGGTAGCGGGACAAGGGAATATCTCAAAGGGTTTAAAAAAAAATTGTTTTAGTAATATGAAAATACTTTTTGTGAACAAATATGTATCTATAGAGGGCGGAGCTGAGTATTACATCAATGCTCTGTCGCGAAGATTGAGGGATATGGGGCATGAATGCAGCATTATTCAATCATGGACAGATGCTGAAGCTCGAGGGTTTGAAACAACCTATTCCGTAGAAGATATCTGGAAGAATGAGTTATATATAGCAGATAGCACGCGCCGGGAAATAGAAAGGATAATTTCTAAAGAACGGCCTGATGTCATATATTTGCATGCGGTAGAGAACGGCGATGCAATAGACTGTTTTTCCGGAGCGGCAAGAACAGTCAGGTATATACACGACTACAAGACAGTAGACCCTGACGGGAAGATGCTCCTCCACGATCCGCTTGAGGTTAGCAGATACCCGTTATCACTGTCCTGTTTCCTGAGAGCTTATACACGCAGAGCAATGCCCAGGAACCCGATAAAAGGTATGAAAGCGTATTTAAGGTCCCGGAAAGCTCTGGGAGCTTCAAAGCGTCTCGGCAAGGTTATAGTAGCTTCGGGGTATATGAAGGATGTTCTAGGTATGAATGGTGTTGATCTGGGAAGGATAGAGGTACTTCCATATTTTGTGGACAGGGGAGATGTGACCATAGCAGCGGGATCTGGAAGTGGCCGTATTTTATATTGCGGACGTATTGCTGAGGGTAAGGGGCTGGAGGTACTGCTTGAGGTTCTCTCTCGTTCAAATTCCGATTTTTATCTGGATATCGTAGGAACGGGGCCCCAAGAAGAGGAGTGCAGGAAAAGGGCATCGGAGCTGGGTATTTTGGATAAGGTGATCTTTCACGGATGGGTGGCGCATGAAAAACTGGCCTCTTTTTATGAGAAAAGCAGGTTTCTGGTCATACCATCTATATGGCCGGAACCTTTCGGTATCTGCGGTATTGAAGCGGCATTTTTCGGGAAACCGTCTGTAGCGTTCGATGTCGGAGGTATATCCGACTGGCTGATAGACGGAAACACCGGATTCCTGATAGAGCCTTATGATAAGGAGAAGATGTCTGAAAAAATAGAGTTTTTACTGAAGAATCCAGGTAAAACGGAGGAATTAGGCCATAATGCGCAAAAGAACGCTATAGAGAAATATAGTTCCGAAGTGCATCTTAAGCGGCTCTTGGAGATATTTGGTGAGCTGTAAACAGTGAACTGAATTGAGTACCGGGTATCGAGTACCGGGTATCGGGTTATTAGGGGATTGGGGACTAGGATATCAGGTTATTGGAATATCAGGGAATAGGGAATTGGAAATAGTTAAGGGATTACAGAGATTATTTTAGATTACGGAGATGAGAGGCTCCGGTGACGTGAGCAATATTTGTCATCCTGAGCGAAGCGAAGGATCTCAGTAACTATGAAGAGGCGGAAGTAGCGTGGCGCAGGGCGCGAGGCTAGAGGCGAAAGGCTAAAATAGCAGGACGCGTGGCGAAGAGATTCTTCGTCGCCGTTGGCTCCTCAGAATGACGACTAGATTTGTCATCCTGAGCGAAGCGAAGGATTTCTTGTAAACTGTAAACAGATGGAAGGAAAAGGGAAAAAGTAAAAGGGAAAACCAGGAGTCCTAAACCAGAACAAGTTCGGTTTAGGGTAAACTTCGCGACGCAGGATCCGCAAGCCGAAGGCGCAGTGAAAAGATATAGGAAGGGGCTGTATATCCAACAAGAAACCTTTCTTTTTTCCTTTATCCTTTTTACTTTTTACTTTTACTATGAAAATACTAATGATATTTCCCGCGTATCAGCCGGGATACCAGAAGGATGGTATCGGAGATTATACGCGCATACTTGTAGAGGAGCTCCGGGATAAGGGCAATGATGTTCGCGTCATAGCTTCCGGTAGATATTCTGGTATCGATGCTGATGTTGTAAAAGTGGGTAATGGGAAATGGGGCCGAAATGAGCTTGCGGCGACGATGAAAGAGATAGAAGGTTCCGGCTATGACGTGGTACATATGCAGTACAGCCCCGTAAGCTATGGTTTCGGCGTCACTTTTAAACTGTTGCCGCTGTTGGTGAGATTGAAAGCCAGGAGAACTCTTTTTGTTATTACTTTCCATACGCTTGTCGGCGGCAGGTGGGTGTCCAGGATGAACGCTCTCTTGCTCACGATGTTTAGCCATAAAGTGATCAGTACCAACGAGGAACTTACGGGTCTCTTCGGGAAATGGTTTGCTCCTTTTCTTGGCAAACTCACGCAGATACCGATAGGTTCCAACATCCCTCCGGCAGAGATCTCCAGAGAGGACGCGCGAGCGGAGTTCGAAAAGGAAAATGATATCAGCAGGGACTGTACTTTGCTCGCTAATTTCGGGTTTCCGAACCCGTGGAAGGGGGTAGAGGATATTTTTGAAGCTTTGAGATTAGTGACGAATAAAGGAAAGTACCGGTTAGCGATGATATGTTCCGAGATAGAGGAGAATAAGGAGTACCTGCGGTCTCTGAAGGGGCAGGCCGCGGAAAAAGGTATAGAGAATAGCATCATATGGATAGAGGGAGAGGACGGGTTAAAGGTGTCCAGATCTTTGAAAGCGGCGGATATCTTTATCGCGCCTTATCATGACGGCATATCTATAAGAAGAGGAACTCTCATGGCGGCCATAGTGAACGGTCTTCCTGTGGTAAGTACGTATCCGCGCGTTGATATGCCGTATTTTGAAGATAATAAAAATGTGATCCTTGTACCCGCTTCCGATCCTGAGGCTTTAGCGGCTGCGGTGGAACGAGTAGCCATGGACATTGGACTGCGTACCAGGTTATCGGATAATATTACGCTATTGGCGCAGCGGTTCGATTGGGGAGAAATAGCTGACCGTACATTAAAGG
This sequence comes from Candidatus Tantalella remota, assembly GCA_030765685.1. Lineage (GTDB taxonomy): Bacteria > Omnitrophota > Gorgyraeia > Tantalellales > Tantalellaceae > Tantalella > Tantalella remota. The sequence continues at coordinate 40,137 of JAVCCB010000063.1, forward strand.
TATATAACGGACAGGGAGAGACTGGCTGAAAAACATTATGCGTATTCTTGAAATAATAAGATATTTTCTGAAGCAGGTCCTGGAGAGTTTGGAGTTCATGGCGCTCTGGTCGGTCCTCCTCTTGAAGAAGTTCCTCGGCAGGAGAACAAAAAAACCTGGGGAAGTCCGAAAAATACTTATTATACAACTAAACTCTATAGGTGACGTCCTGATGACGACACCCGCCATAAGAAGCCTGAAAAACAGCTTTCCCGGCGCGGAAATAGATATTGTTACCCGTCCCCATGCCGTAACTTTGTTGCGGGATAACCCCGACATAAACAGGGTTCTGGGATGTTCTGACAGGTTTTGGAGAAGTATTTTTACTGATGTCAGGAGCTATGGGACTTCGCTTGCGGCCTTAAGGGAACTGAAGAAAACACGTTATGATATATGTATAGATCTCGGAGGGACTCCTGGATCAATAGTCTGCGCTTTGATTTTAGGATCGAATGGAACATATGGTCCCGAGCGATCGTTGAGAAGCGGTGTTTTTAGATACAGGACAGCGTGGTTTTACGGAACAATAGAACAAAAAGAAGAACATATACTCAGGCGCTATTTGGAGATAACATCCGCTTTGGGAGGCGCGGATGTGGAAGAAGAGGAGAAACTGTATATTGCCTCGGAGAGCAGAGTGGCCGGTGACAAGTTCCTGGAAGAGAACAATTTAAAAGAGAAGCCTTTTGCAGTTATGCATGCCGGAGCTAAATGGCCGCCGAAAAGATGGCCGAAAGAGCGTTTTGCCGAGCTTATCAGCAGACTGTTCTCTGACTTAGCGCTTGTGACGGTCCTTGTTGGAACGGCTTCCGAGAGGTCCTCATTAGAGGCCATCAGGGATGAAAGCGGCGTATCCGGGACTATCCTGGCGGTTGACATGCCTCTACAGGTGACAGGATCCATAATAAGCGGTGCTGATGTTTTTATAGGCAATGATTCAGGACCTGCTCACATGGCGGCCTCTGTTGGCACACCTCTGGTAGTTCTTTTTGGACCTACAGATCCGCAAACTTGCGCGCCGTTCTCAAAAAATAAGGTCATCTTGCACGATAAGATCTCCTGCTGGCCGTGTATTTTGTATTTCAGACGTGACAGGTGCCAGATGGGCGAGAATATATGTCTCAAAGAATTAAGTTCCGAAAACGTGTTCAACAAAGTGGAGGAGGTGATTACCGGGCATGGCGTTTAAAATACCAGTTAGGGTCACCATATTTATAACCGCGTTGATTGTCTATCTTGTTTTCATTTATATCAAGCCGGAGTCGACGTCCATAGGTATGGTTGATCTGGCTATGTCGGTGGTGGATAAGGGCGATCTTTATCTAAGGTACAGTGGAGCATCAAAGGACGTATCGTTTTTTGGCAGCAATTATCTCCTGGGGCATTTCCCGGGCACTGCTCTGCCTGTTATAGGTATATATTCGATAGCGAGGCCGTTTCTTTCAGGAATTTCCGGTTATGATCTTCTGGTCGTGATCCACGTTCTTTCTATCATCTTCTTCGCCGCGCCCTGCGGGGCCTTGATAGTGGTTGTGTATTATTCTTTTTTGAGACGCCTGGGGGGCGACGGGCCCTCTAGTGTAACGCTAGCGTACCTTACGGCTTTTGGGACCATGATATTTGGTTATTCGACTTCTCTTTACAAAGGCACTCCCGCGACATTATTTGTGTTTAGTGCGTTTTACATTTTATTTTGTGAGAAAGAAAGGTCCGTTCAAAGGGTCTGGCCGTTCCTGGCAGTAGGGGTATTGTTGGGATCCGCTGTTATTACTGATCTGGCGGTTTTATATGCTTGTATTATCATAGCATTCTACGCTCTTTATATCGGAAAAATTAAGAGCGCACTCGCCTTAACGGCCGGCTTTATCCTGCCGATTGTTCTTCTTTTTGTGTATTTTAGAGCTGCTTTCGGGTCTTTTTTCTTTAGCCCGTATGACTTCAGGGTCAATCCGGACCCTAATATGATCACGTATCCGCGCATAAGGAACATGTTCTCGCTTCTTTTCGGGACCCTTGCCGGATTTTTTACCTATATGCCGGTAATGCTGCTTTCTTTGTGGGGTCTCGTGGAATCTTTAAGGAGGAAAAAGAGCATTCCGGAGATGATAGTGATATCCGCGGTGCTTGTTACAGGCGCGCTTTATTTTTCATGTTACGTGAGGAAAGGGAACCCATATCAGCCGGCCTGGCCGCATGATGCCCACATCACGGTAAGGTATCTTCTTTCGATGTGCCCGTTCATGATGATACCCGCTATTTTTATTTTCAAAAGGTCTTCCCGGGTACTTTGGCAGGTACTTGGTGGCATCTCAATTTTTTTCGCGTATCTTTCCGCTCAGGCCGGGCTTATGCCGTACGGAGGCTGGCATCTAATGTACGCTTTTAAGGTTTTTATTACCGGATTCGGTATGCCTTTTATTTTCTCGGATACTTTACCGCGTCACATGGGTATCGAGACATTTCACACATATATCTCAAGACCGTATGTGAAAACGGCGGAACTTTTTTCCGGAGATGGCTTTTCACTTGTGACCGATCTTATTATAAAACAGGCGGCATTTTTCTGTGTTTTTATTTTCGTGGCGATCGCTATTGGAACAGCGCTCATAAGACTTAACAAAAAGAGAGTGTGAGGTGATATGGAGAAGAACCCGAACGGTACGCTGAGTGTGATCATTCCGGCTTATAATGAAATATCGGTCATAGGGTCTTTTATTGGATCATTAAAAAGAACTTTATCAGGGCTGTCTGGAGAACATGAGATAATTGTTGTAGATGACGGGTCTACAGACAACACTTTAAAACGGGCAAATAGTTTCAATGTAAAAACTGTTTGTCACGAGAAAAGAAGAGGGTATGGTGCTTCTCTAAAAAGTGGCATACGACAGTCTGGGGAAGAATATGTGTGCATAATAGATGCGGATAATACGTACGAGCCCTCTGATGTATTGGCACTTTTTTCTGAGGCAGGCGGGTATGATATGGTAGTCGGCGACCGAGGTGCTGACCCAGGGAGGCCAAAAGACCATTTATTTGTCAAAAAAGCGGCGGAAAAAGTACTTTTTTGGTTTTTTGGCGTTCAGGTAAAAGATATCAATTCGGGGCTCAGGATCATGAAGAGAGATATAGTTATGCGGTATCTGGATCTTTTGTCGAACGGATTTTCCTTTACTTCATCCATAACTCTTATTATGTTGTTGAAAAAGCACAAAATAAAATATATACCAATAAGTTACGAAAGACGTGATAGGGGGTCGAAGATAAGAAGATGGGACTTCGTAGCAGCTTTTTTGTCAAGCTATGTAAGGATATTCTGGTATTATTTTTCGAAAAAGATATGATAAAGAATGATGATATAGATAAGAACTTTTTGTCGGAATTTTCCGGAGATATATTTTACATACGCTTCATCCGTAACTGTCTTAAAAAATTCCGGATATGGATGGTTTTAAGGCACTTAAAACCGGCTGACGTTCATATAGATCTGGGATGTGGAGATATGTCTCTTCTTAAGGTGTCTCCGTGCAGGGAGAAGTTTGGGCTGGACAGTTTGCATGGGGACTATATAGGGGATAAGATCGATTTTCCTGACCAGTTCGCCGATTATATTACGCTCGTGGCTTTCCTGGAGCATTTGGAAGATCCCATACTTCTGATCAAGGATTGTAAGCGTGTTCTTAAGTCTGGGGGAACACTTATTGTAACGACGCCTTTGAAAGCTTCGGAGAGATTTTTAAAGCTGTGGCATAAGGACCTGGATTCGGAGCATAAGGGTTATTTTGATAAAAATACGCTCAAGGGGATGTTTTTACCGTTATTCGAGGTGCAGAGCTATAAAAAATATTTTCTAAACCAGGTAATAGTTTGCAGAAAAACATAAAAAGGGGACAAGTAAAATGATGTTTTTTCAGAACATTAACGAAAATATATGGCTTATAATAGGTTTTATAGGGCAGAGTTGTTTTTTCTTCAGGTTTCTTATTCAGTGGATAATCTCGGAAAAAGAACATAAATCCACGATTCCGGTTGTTTTCTGGTATCTCAGTTTTATGGGTGCTCTTTCAGTATTGATATACGCTGTATATAAAAAAGATCCCGTATTTATTGTGGGGCAGAGCTTGGGACTTATGGTGTATAGCAGGAATTTGATGCTTATTTATACGAGAAGAATGAAGGGGGTTCATGGCGGATAGAGCTATGAAGATACTCTATATGACTAATAGAGCCGAATTCTTTAGCGGGGGTCAGATAAGCCTGATCGAGCTTCTGGCGAGACTTGACAGGGAAAGATTCGAGCCGGTAATGCTTTGTCCGGGCGAAGGGGAAATGGCTGAAAGAGCTAGATCTATGGGGGTAGAAGTTGTTTTGTGGGAGATGTCGTCTGCCAGGAGTTTTAACCTGAAAAAACTGTTTAAAAAGAGCAGGGAGCTACGCGAAATAATACGTTCCTCGGGCGCGGATATCGTACATACTAATGGAAGCAGGGCGCAGTTGTATGCTTCTTTGGCGGTGAAGGGCATAAAGGCCCGTCTTATTTGGCATGTAAGGGAATCTGTAAGGGATATAGGTCTGTATGATCGTTTTCTTGCCGCCAGATCCGACCGTATTCTCTGCGTTTCGGAAGCAGCAAGAAAAGTGCGATTTGGCCGTCATTCACGGGAAGATAAAAAAGTAAAGGTTATCTATAACGGGGTCGATACACAAAAGTATGGTACAGATAGATCTGCCGCACCCGGGATACGTAGAGAGCTGGATATCCCGGAATTGTCGCCGGTGATCGGGATGATAGGGCTTATGGTCCCGCTTAAAGATCATCCGTTGCTTTTTAGGGCCGTGAGGGATGTAAGAGTACAGTTTCCTCAGGTAAAAGTGTTGGTCGTAGGTCGGGCTATTGAGGAACAATACTACAAAGCACTGAAAAGCAAAGTGTCCTCATATGGCATAGATGATAACATTATTTTTACGGGCCAGAGAGAAGATGTGGGAGGTCTTCTCTCCGTGCTTGACGTGTTCGTTCTTCCTTCGGTCCGGGAGGGGTTCAGCAGGTCTCTTATCGAGGCGATGTCCTGTGCTTTACCCATAGTGGCCACAGATGTGGGTGGCAATCCGGAAGCCGTTGCCGAAGGCGAAACCGGACTTCTGGTGAAGTCTGGCGACAAAAGGGCTCTGGTGACGGCTATAATGTATTACTTAACGAATCCCGGGAAAGCCCGGGAAATGGGTCTTCGTGCGAGGGATAGGGTTATAGAGAAATTCAGTATAGAGAGACATATGAGCGAAGTGCAGAAATTGTACGAGGAGTTGGCGGGGTAGAAAACTGTGAACGGAGTTAAGGAAAAAGGAAAAGGGAAAAAATATAGGAAGGCTCTGAATTTAACAAGAAACAGTGAACAGTATTCAGATACTTGATACTAGATGCTCGTAAAAGCAGGATATCAGGGGATCAGGTTATTGGGGACTAGGGTATCAGGAGAGCGGGAAATCAGGGACAAAACCAGACGTTATAAATTAATGATAAACTCTTAAATTATGAAGATCGCAATTGATGTCAGAGAATTCAAGAAGGGCAAATACACGGGTCTACGGTCCATGTTGGATGCTTTTCTATCTAATGTAGGAGAAACTGAGGATGAGTTTGTTCTTTATTGTGACAGGGATACCGATATTGACGCGCTTCCGTTGTATATGGAGAAATACCTGATAAGTTCGGGCAGCACTTTTTTATGGGACCAGGTCTTCCTTCCCCGTGGACTGAAAAAAAAGGGAGCGGATGTCTTCTTTTCCCCGTATATAAAAACTCCGTTTCGCCGGGTCTGTCCTTATGTCAATACGGTAGCCGATACGATACCCCTTGAAACGCCTAAAAATAAAGGGTTAAGGGCTGTTCTTGAAAAGATGCATTTTCTGTTTTTTGCGCATATATGCTCGAGACGCAGCGTGAGGGTAATGACTATATCGGAGGCGTCGAAAAAGAAAATCGAAAAGACTTTGGGCCTAAGCGGGAAAAAGATAGATGTGATATATCCTTCGGTAGTTTCTCGGGGTGAAGGGTCTGTGCGGGGGATGTTGGAGGAGCCATACATCCTGTATCTGGGAAACTTTAAGGCGCACAAGAACCTGGATAGGCTTATCGAAGCATACGCCTTGTTTCCGGCAGATGTAAAGAGCGGGTTTCAGCTCTGTCTGGCGGGAGGAGAACCGGATGGTATAGAACGCCTGAAATCTTTAGTGGAAGAAAAAGGGTTATCTGACAGAGTTCTTTTGAGAAAAGGGGGCATGGGTGCCGAAGAAAAAGCGGCGCTGATAAAAAACGCGTCTCTTTTTGTTTTTCCGTCTCTTTCTGAAGGTTTCGGAATACCGCCGGTCGAAGCTATGGCTGCGGGCATACCTGTCGCGGTGTCGGGGATATCGCCGATGACAGAGGTCCTGGGGGAGGCCGCTCTTTTTTTTGATCCGGAAGATCCGAAGGATATAGCAGAGAAGGTCCTGACGCTTTTGGAAGACAAGAGCCTGAGAGGGAAAATGTGAAAAAGGGACTCGACCGTGTTCGTGTTTTCAGGCCCGGAGAGATGGCGCAAAAGATACTGCAGATGCTCCTGGAGGTTGGAAGTAAAAAGACCCTTTTTGTGAGTACGGAATTTCCTCCGATAGTAGGCGGGATATCAACGATGGTATTTAATTTGTGGCGGAGGCTTCCACTTGAAGATCCGCTGGTACTTACTGCCTCGGTTAAAGGAGCCGAAGACAGGTTTTACGTGCCTTTGAACGTGATAAGAAAAAAATATCCTGCGACTCAGGAGACATTATCTAGGATTTTGCGGGCTGTGTTAGTTCCCTTGAATATACTCAGTGTTTGCCGGAAGGGGAACATTAAGAGTATCCATTGTGCGCAGGTTATCTCCGCGGGGTTTGGAGGGCTTTTGGCAAAGAAACTTATGGGTATACAGTATGTCGTATATCTTTATTCGGCGGATGTTCTTGAATTCAGTGGGAGCGTTTTTACACGGAGCATAATGAAAAAGGTCATAAAAGAAAGCGAACATGTAATAGTGTGCAGCGCTTTTGCTAAGGAACTTATACTCAAGAGAGATCTTGCCCCGGAGAGTAAGGTTACAGTTTTACTTCCGGGTGTAGACTCGGATATCTTTTCGCCGGAAAAAGGCGACGGAGAAGTCCGTGGGACTCTGGGAATAGCGACGGAGAAGAAAATACTTTTATCTGTCGCCAGGCTTGAGGAAAGAAAAGGGCATGATACGGTCATTCGAGTTTTACCGGGGATCCTTAAAGAATATCCGGATGTAGTTTATGTAGTGGTAGGGGACGGGCCAAAGAAGGATCAGCTTGAAAGTATGGTCAGAGAAAAGGGGCTGGCTGCCAGTGTTATTTTTACGGGCAGGATAGATGATATAGTCCATTATTATAACGCGTGCGATATCTTTGTTATGGTTCCCCGCCATTTAGAGGAAGCGGGTAACGTGGAAGGGTTCGGCATAGTGTATTTGGAGGCTAATGCCTGCGGGAAGCCTGTCATAGCGGGAAACACGGGGGGGGTTCCGGAGGCCGTAGAGGATGGGAAAACGGGCATCCTTGTCGACCCGGAAGACGACGCAGAGGTGCGTGACGCTATTCTGAGGCTGCTTTCCGATGAGGAATATGCCGAGAAACTCGGAGAGTACGGTATGAAAAGGGTGAGGAAAGAATTCACGTGGGATAAGAAGGCGGAAATTCTGGCGAAGTTTATATAATAGTGAACTGTATTGAGTGCCGGGTATCGAGTACCGGGTATCGGGTTATCAGGGACTAGGTTATCAGGACATCAGGGGACCAGGGACAAGGGAATTGGGAATGGGGAATAGGGAATATGGGAATTACGTTATTGTGAGAGAAACGAAGCAACCCCCATACTGTCATTCCGAGCGAGTGAGCGAAGCGAACGAGTGGAGGAATCTATTCTTAGATCCCTCGACTTGGCCTTACGGCCTTCGCGCGGGATGACAAAAGTTGTGACCGGTAAACTGTGAACGGTGAACTGTATTGAGTACCGGGTATCGAGTACCGGGTATCGGGTTATCGGGGGCAGTTTTCAGGAATACGTTGTAGGGTTACGGCTATCGAATCGTCTGTCGTTGAACGGTTACGGTTCAGCCCCAACCGGAAACCCTTTAACGATTCCAAAGACGTAACCGATTAACGATATACTAAATACTATATACTGAATACTACATACTAAAATGGCGAACAAAATAAAGATATTACACGCGATAACCAGGCTTGATAAAGGCGGGTCCGCGGAGAATACGCTGATCAGCGCTATAGGCCTGGCTGAAAAGGGATATGATGTTACCCTTCTTTTTGGCAAGACCGAAGATGCTAACGTGGAGCTTTTAAAAAGGGCGAGGGAAGCAGGCGTGGAGTTTGTAGAGGAAGAAGACCTGGTCAGGAATATTCGTCCCGTAAAGGATCTCGCGGCTCTTTTTGATATCCGGCGGTTCATAAAAGATAATAAATTCGATATAGTTCACGCTCATTCGTCGAAAGCCGGGATAATTTGTCGTGTCGCTGCCTGGTTGGCTGGCGTAAAGAACATAGTTTATACGCCGCATGGGCATGTCTTTTACGGATATTTTGGCAAAGCGCTTACTTCTATGATAATCTTTGCCGAAAGAGCAGCGGCCTTGTTTACCGAAAGGATAATAGGCCTTACGCCATGCGAATGCGAAGAATGGCTTACCTTCGGTGTCGGAAAACGGGAACAATACCTGGCTATTCCCAGCGGCCTGGAATTTGGAAAAATGGAAAGTGATCTTTTTGAGGGAAGAGACTTGAGAAAAGAACTTGGAATACCCTCCGGAAAGAAACTGGTGGGTTCTGTCGGCAGGTTTGTTCCCATAAAGGGGTATGAATATTTCATAGAAGCGGCAGCGGCACTTATAAAGAACGGAAAAGATTTGTACTTTGCTCTTGCCGGAGACGGTCCCCTTGCAGGGAAATATGAAGAGATGATATCCTCTCTAGGGATAGAAGAGCGGTTCCATATTGTAGGTTGGCAGGAGAACACGGGCGCGTTTATGAGATCACTGGATCTTTTTGTTCTTTCTTCCCTGAACGAAGGGATGGGGCGGGTGCTAGTTATGGCTATGTATTATGGAAAACCTGTCATAGCTACACGTGTGGGCGGTGTGCCTTCAGTGGTCGC